>NZ_BSPX01000026.1:0-56911 GCF_030161255.1 Zoogloea oryzae | reverse complement strand
CCGCTCGCGCCGGGCGTGGCCCGGTGGGGCGGCTGGCCGGCGGGGATCAGGCGCACGCGCGCCAAGCCCAGCGCCTCGCGGGCGGTTTCGGCGAGGCGCAGGTGGCCCAGGTGGATCGGGTCGAAGGTGCCACCGAACAGGCCCAGCGGGCCTGCGGGGTCAGTCCTGCTCATCCGGAGTGATCTTGCCGAACACGTCGGTGGTGTTGGCGTAAAGGCTGGCGAACACCACCGGCATGAAGACCACCGGGAAGGCGAGGGCGGCGAGGCTGCCGAGGATGGGCAGGGCGAGGTCGAACACGATGACGACGATGCTCGCCGCCTGGGTGACGACCATCAGGCACAGCCCGTACACCAGGAAAGCGCGCCAGTTGCGCAGGCAGGCCACGTAGCTGAAGAACAGCGCCTTGACGGCCGGAACCTTGCCCCACGCGGCCAGCAGCGGGGCGAACCAGTAGGCCATCGCCAGCGGGGTGAAGCCGACTACCACCACCAGCACCGCGAGGCCGAAGGACGGGTTTTCCGAGAGGGTTTCGCCGGCGTCGGCCTTGCCGAGCAGGATGTCCACCATTCGGTCGCCCATGCTGCCGTCGATCAGCACGGCCAGCCCGACCAAGGCCAGGGTGCACAGGAAGTTGATGCCGCCGATCTTGATGAGCTCGGGCAGCTGCTGGCGAAAGCCGGAGAACATCACCTCGGGCCCCACCTTGCGGCCTTCGGCGACGGCCTTGCAGCCGTTGTAGATGCCCAGCGCCAGGGCCGGCGTGGTGAGCGAGATGACGATTGGCCCGATGTACGGGACGATGAACATCACCAGCTGGATGAAGGAGTAGGCCATCACCAGAAAGGTGATGAGGGCCGGGTTGCGTTTCCAGATCGCGAAGCCGTCGACGATCCAGGCCCAGCCGCGCCGGGCGGGAAGAGTGCGCGCCTGCACCGGCTTACTCCGGCGTGGCTTCGGGCTGCGCGGCCGGCGGCAGGGCCGGGCGTTCGCCGAAGACGTCCTGGAAAGAGGCGTAGAGGGTGCCGGCGAGCACCGGGATCAGCACCAGCACGCCCAGCCCGGCCGGGAGCATCGCTACCCAGATCAGCACGTAGATCAGTACCCCGAGGACGACGAAGGCCCCGAAGTTGTTGAAGCACGCGGTGAGGGAGAGCTTCATCGCATCCAGCGGCGGGGTGTCACGCAGCACCACCAGCGGCGCGGCAAACCACAGGGCGGTGATGAGCAGCACCCACAGCACCGAGAACACCACGCTGCCAAGCACCACGCCGCTCACCAGGCCCAGCCCGAGGCCGGCCAGCGCACCGAGGATGTAGCCGGTGAGCAGCGCGCCGCCGCCCACCACCACCGACACGAAGCCGGCCACCAGGCCACCCAGCAGATAGAACACGCCCACCAGCGCCAGGTTGCCGGCATGCACCTTGAGGCCCGCGGCGAGGTGATCGACCCGCAGGGGCTGGCCCTGGGCGAGGGCGTGGCAACCCATCACCATGCCGGCGACCATCACCGGGAAGCCGATCAGCACCACCGCCCAGCCCAGCAGGGGCACCAGCCCGAGCACGAAGAGCATCACGATGAAGATCACCGCGATGGCGATCCACACGCCGGGGCTCTGCATGAAATAGGACCAGCCGGCCTTCAGCCACACCAGGCTTTCGGCGGGGGACACGTGGCGCGGCTGGGGATGCCGGGCGCTGCTGTACGGATGAGATGCCGGGGAGGCCGGTTCGGTCATGACTGGGTTGGGGAAAACAGGAATACGGGACGAAAAATCAGCATGTTGCGTTGCAGTGAAATGCTAGCCCAAATCGCCGGCGGTGTTCAAACCGCCGATCGGATCGCGACCGGATTTCACGCGGGGAGGGCCGGCAGTGCGGTGTCGGTGGCGCGCTGGCCGAGGATGCGCCGGTATTCGCCGGGATCTTTCACCAGCACCATCTCGCCGGCCCGTGGGCGGTGGAAATCCTCGAGCCGCGACAGCCAGAAGCGCAGCGCCGCGGCGCGCAGCATGGCCGGCCAGGCGGCCCGCTCGGCGGCGGTGAAGGGGCGCGATTCGGCATAGCCTTCGAGGAGCGCGGAGGTAAGCGTGGGATCGAGGCGACCATCGGCGTCGGCGCACCAGTCGTTCACCGTCACGGCCACGTCGAACAGCAGGGCGTCGACGCCGGCAAAGTAGAAGTCGATCACCCCGCCGACGAACTCGCCGTCCCACAGCACGTTGTCGCGGAACAGATCGGCGTGGATCACGCCCTGGGGCAGCTTGTTCAGATCAAAACCGGCCTGGAAGACGAGCTCGGCGTCGAGTTCGGCCTGCTCGTAGGCAGAAAGATGCGGGCGCACCCGGCGGGCGCAGTCGCGGCGCCAGTCGGCGTTGCGCGGGTTGGCCTGCTTGCGGCCGAAATTGACGCCGGCCAGATGCAGCCCGGCCATCATCGCGCCGATGCGCCGGCAGTGGGCCGCGCCGGGGTTCATCTCGGACTTGCCGGAGAGCCGCGCCACCAGCACTGCCGGTTTGCCGGAGAGGGTGCCCAGGTATTCGTTGTCCCGGTTGGCCACCGGCGCGGGCACGGGCAGGCCGTGGCGGGCCAGGTGGGCCATCAGGTGCAGGTAGAAGGGCAGTTCGGCCCGGGGCATCGTCTCGAACAGCGTGAGCACGTAGCGGCCCAGGCTGGTGGTGACGAAGAAGTTGCTGTTCTGCACGCCGGCAGAGATGCCCTGCAGGTTTTCGAGGCGGCCGATGGCGTAGTTGCGCAGCCAGTCGGCGAGCTCGGATTCGGTGACGGGAGTGAATACAGACATGGTGGCGGGAGCTTACATCAATCGGTGGCGGTAGAATGCCCTCCCCCGCTTCACCCGTTGCACCGCCATGTCCTTCCAGCTCAACCCCCCCCAACGCGAAGCCATCCATTACCTGGACGGCCCCTGTCTCGTGCTGGCCGGGGCGGGCTCCGGCAAGACGCGGGTGATCACCCAGAAGATCGCCTATCTGGTGACTGACTGCGGTTTCAACCCCCACGCCATCGCGGCGATCACCTTCACCAACAAGGCCGCGAAAGAGATGCTGGAGCGCATCTCCAAGCTGATGGGCGGCCGGGCGGCGAAGGGGCTGACGGTGTGTACCTTCCACGCGCTGGGCGTGCGCATCGTGCGCCAGGAGGCGCAGCTGCTGGGCCTCAAGCCCCAGTTCTCGATCCTCGATTCGGGCGACACCACCCAGATCATCGCCGAGATGACCGGCAACACCGACAAGAACCGCGCCAAGGCGCTGCAGTGGCAGATCTCCAGCTGGAAGAACGCCCTCATCGAGCCCAACGAGGCGGCTCACATCGCCAACGACGAAGTCTCCGCCGCCGCCGCGCTGCTCTACCGGGATTACGACAAGACCCTGCGGGCCTACCAGGGCGTGGATTTCGACGACCTGATCCGCTTGCCGGTCAAACTCTTCGACGAGCACCCCGAGGTGCGCGAGCGCTGGCAGAACCGCCTGCGCTACCTGCTGGTGGATGAATACCAGGACACCAACCGCGCCCAGTACCGGCTGCTCAAGCTGCTCACCGGCGTGCGCGGGGCGTTTACCGCGGTGGGCGACGACGATCAGGCGATCTACGCCTGGCGCGGCGCCGACATCGAGAACCTGCGCCAGCTGCCGGTGGATTTCCCGACCCTCAAGGTCATCAAGCTGGAGCAGAACTACCGCTCCACCACGCGCATCCTGCACGCCGCCAACACGGTGATCGCCAACAACGAGAAGCTCTTCGACAAGAAGCTGTGGTCCGAGCACGGCGCCGGCGAGCCGGTGACGGTAGTGGCCTGCCAGACGCCCGAGCACGAGGCCGAATCGGTGGTGATGAAGCTCATCTCCCACAAGTTCGAGCACCGCACCCACTTCAAGGATTACGCCATCCTCTACCGGGGCAACCACCAGGCGCGGCTGTTCGAGCAGCAGCTGCGCAACCAGAAGATCCCCTACGCCATCTCGGGCGGGCGCAGCTTCTTCGAGAACGCCGAGATCAAGGATCTGTGCGCCTACCTGCGCCTGATCGCCAACGAGGACGACGACCTGGCCTTCATCCGGGCGATCACCGTGCCGCGCCGCGGCATTGGCGCCGCCACCATCGAATCCCTCAGCCATTACGCCAGCAACCGCAACATCAGCCTGTTCACCGCCGTCTTTGAAGAGGGCGTGTCCGAGCACGTGGCGGCGCGCCAGCTGGAGGGCATGCAGGCGTTCTGCCACTTCATCAACCGCATCACCCACCGCGCCCCGCGGGAGCCCGCCGGCCCGGTGATCAACGACCTGCTGAAGGCCATCGGCTACGAGGCGTGGCTGTATGAAAGCTGCGAGCCCCGCGAGGCCGAGACCAAGTGGAGCAACGTGAGCGACTTTACCGGCTGGCTGACCCGCAAGGGCGAGGAGGACGGCAAGACCCTCACCGACATGATCCAGACCATCAGCCTCATCACCATGCTCGACAAGGACGACGAGGAGCTGGATCAGGTGCAGCTGGCCACGCTGCACGCCTCCAAGGGGCTGGAGTTCAAGCACGTGTTTCTTGTTGGCGTGGAGGAGGGGCTGCTGCCCCACCAGAGCTCCATCGACGAGGACAAGATCGAGGAAGAGCGGCGCCTGATGTACGTGGGCATCACCCGCGCCCAGCGCAGCCTCACCATCAGCTACTGCGAGCGCCGCAAGGCCGGCCGCGAGGTGCGCACCTGCGACCCCTCACGCTTCATCGACGAGATGGGCATGGAAGGCATCCGCCGCAGCGACCGCAAATCCGCCGAGCCGGTGAGCAAGGAAGACGCCCGCGCCCGCATCGCCAACCTGCGCGCGATGCTGGGCAACAAGCCGGGGACGATCGGCTGATTGCCGAGGATGTTGTGTCGGGTTACGCCCTGACGGGCTAACCCGACCTACTTTCAGGATGGTGGGATGTAGGTCGGGTTAGCCTGAAAGGCGTAACCCGACACCACCGACTCAAGGCGCCGGCGAGCCATCCTTCTGATACTTGGGCGAACGCGGCCCGTACAGGATGCCGTTCGGCCGGCCGGCGGAGAGCAGGCGGCTGGCGGTGATGCCGGCGATCGGGTGGCCGCGGTTGCTCAGGGTGTCGGCGATCTGGGTGATGACCGCCTTCAGCAGCAGGCCCACCACGCCGCCGCTCGAGTTGTTGTTGCCCTCTTCGCTCGATGCGGTGGCGCGGCCTTCCCACAGGGTGGCGCCGCTGCGCAGATCCACCAGCTTGGCCTCGGCGGAGACGCGGGTCTCGCTGGAGATGATCATGTACTTGGTGCCGTAGTGGGTGACCTTGATGTACAGGGCCGTGTCGGCGCCGAAGATCTCGTACAGCTTCTTGAGCGGCACCTGCTGGATGTCGGCCGGGGAGGTGAGGCCGTTCTGGCGGAAGGCTTCATCCACCAGCGTCACCGGCAGCACGTAGTAACCGGACTCGGCCAGCGGCACCGTGGTCTGGGCGTACATGCTGTAGGTGGCGTTCACGTCCGGTGAATCGTTGAGCGGCGGCAGCACCAGGATGGACTTGGGGCGGCTCTCGCGGAAGGCGGTGTAGTCGTAGCCCGGCTGGGTGGCGCAGCCGGCAAGCAGCGCCACGCCGATGGCCAGCAACACCCGTTGAAAAAGGCGCGATCGGATCATTGGCGGGCCTCGGCGGGTTTGGGTTGGAACTTCTTCAGGATGAAATCCATGAAGGGTGCGCCTTCGGGAAACTGCTGCTTCTCGGCTTCGAGGCTCTCGGCGAGACGGCCGGCCTGGCCGCTCTGGCCGTAGAGCATCCCCAGGTGGGCCTGGAAGCCCGGCGGCAGGGGCAGGCCCTTGGCGCGGGCCTGCTCACGCATGGCCTCGAGGGCCTGGATCTGCTCCTGCTGGCCCTTGGCGTTGTTGAAATGGCTGTACATCACGCTGGGGTAATCGCCCCAGTAGTAGAGCGGCTTGGGCTGGGTGGCGCAGCCGGCGAGCAGGCCGACCGCCAGCGCGGCCAGCGCCAGCCGGCCGTGCCGGAAAGAAGAAACGTGCATGGTGTGGGCTCGGCTCCGGGCTTAGTCGGCGAGGCGCAGCGCGCCGGATTCGACACCGCCGACGAGGTTGTCGACAGCTTCGCGGATGGCGAGATCGAGCACCTTGCCGTTGAGGGTGGAGTCGTAGCTGGCGGTGCTGCCAAAGCCCACCACCTCGCGGTTGGAGAGGCTGTATTCGCCGGCGCCCTGGGCGGAGTAGACGACCTCGGAGGTCTTCACATCCACCACGTTGAGGGCCACCTTGGCGTAGGCCACCTGCTGCTTGCCGCGGCCGAGGATGCCGAACAGCTGGTGATCGCCCACTTCCTTGCGGCCAAACTCGGTCACGTCGCCGGTGACGACGAAGCGGGCGCCCTTGAGCTTCTGCTCAACCTTGTTGAGGGCGGCCTCCTGCTTGATCTCGGACATGTTCTCGCGCTCCAGCACGTTGAAGCGGTTGGTCTGCTGGAGGTGGGTGATCAGGATGGTCTTGGCCTGGCTGCCGAGGCGGTCGACGCCATCGGAGAAGATGCCGCGCATGAAGCTGGAGCGGTTATCGAACTTGCCCACCGAGATGGGCGTGCGGGCGCCGGTGTAGGCGCGGGCAGCAGCGGCGGGCTTGGCCACGGCCAGCGTGCGGGATTCTTCGGTGGTGGCACAGCCGCTCAGGATGGCGGCGGTGACGGCGGCAGATGCAGCAAGGGCGAAGGTCTTTTTCATGCTTGGGCCTGCGATGTGATTGGAATTATGCCAAGCTGGAATTATATACACACCGGCATGCCTTACGCATCAGTTTGGTGCGCTCGCGTGGCGCAAAAGCGCGGCGGCCGGCCGGGCATGCAGCCCATCGCGTGGACGCACAAAGACCGCCGGCGATCGCGGAAGCGACGGGGCGAAAACTGCGGAGAGGGGAGGGTGCTGCAGGATCAGGCGCCGGAACAGGCCATGCTGCCTGGTGCGTCCTGACGGAGTCGAACCGCCGACCTCCACGATGTCAACGTGGCGCTCTAACCAACTGAGCTAAGGACGCTGGAGGGAATGGAGCGGCAGAAGAGTCTCGAACTCTCGACCTCAACCTTGGCAAGGTTGCGCTCTACCAACTGAGCTACTGCCGCTCTAAGAACAACTTTGTGATGCGTGGCGGAGTGGACGGGACTCGAACCCGCGACCCCCGGCGTGACAGGCCGGTATTCTAACCGACTGAACTACCACTCCGCGTCGGCTTCCAGACGCCGGAACCGGCATCGGGATGATCTTCACTTACCTTGGTGCCCAGGAGAGGACTCGAACCTCCACGGAGTTACCCGCTAGTACCTGAAACTAGTGCGTCTACCAATTCCGCCACCTGGGCAGGCGGTGAAGGGCGCGAATATTAACCAAGGTTTGGCGGATGCGCTAGCCCTTTATGAAAAAAAGTGCGGCGCACCCGAATCGAGCACCTGCGCAGAGGACATTCAAAGGCCTTCGTGGGGGCGACTTCAGTCGCCCATCCCCCTGCGATACGATAAAAAGCGCCTCAAGCAATACCCACGGACGACTGGCGCGACCACGGTAAGGCCGTGAAGGCTGCCCGGATCGTCAGGCGGCCTGGGCGGCCCTGCTGGTGCGGCTGCGGGCCTTCTTCTCGGACTTCTTCTTGAGGCCCACCTGCACCATCTCGTCGGAATCGGGCCCGTAGATCGCGCGGACCTGCTCCTTGGCCCCGACAACGATGTCCTGCAGCGCCCACTGGGCGGCAACGATGGCATCCCGCGCGGCCAGACGCGCGTGCTCGGTGTGCAGATCGTTCACCTCGGCAGTACGCAGCAGTTCAACGCACGCGGTGATCGCCTCCAGCGAGAAAGCGGGGTTGTAAGGCTTGTACCCGGGCATCGCCTTGAGCGCCAGATAGGCGTCGATATTGGCCTGCACCTGATCAGCCGGCATGCGGTTCTTGCGGTTGGATCCCATGAGTTTGTCTCCTCGGTCCTTGTGATGAAAGGTTGATGAAAGCGGGGAGGATCATGGTGGAGAGGCTATGATGTTGTCAACCATCTACCCGAATCGGATGGTCGGCGCTGCGCCGGAGTGCGCTAGATTGATGATGGAGCGGCGTAGATCGTCGATGGGCGTCGCTAGATGATCGATGGGCGCGTTCCCATGAGTCATCTACGGCGCTAGATGAGTGATCTACGGCCTTAGATGAACGATCTAGCGGAGTAGATAGCTTATCCGATAGTCTTTACCCTTGATGGGTAGGCGTAGATTAATGGTGGAGGCTATCGTGAGAGGGATGGGAGGGACGGGATGGGGGAGCGGTAGGCAGAATGCTAGGGGGAGGAGGCTTTGCTGTTGTTGGCGTTCGCAAGCTTCAGAGGCCTGTGAGCAACGATCTGCTGATCTGGGGGCTGAAGGCGACCCCAGTGGCTGCAGGTTTAGGCCGGTGGGGCTGAACCTAACGGTAGGCTGACTTCCAGGTTCGGGGGCGCGAATACACTATGTGATGGCGAAGGGCGCTGTGCAGCCTCGACCAGATTCCATCAGCCGGTTTAAGTTGCCGAATCGAGCCGCTGAAGGCTCCGTTCGATGCCATTCCCGCCTCCGCCTGAGAACGCCACACATCGAGTCCATGAGGCGTAAAATGCCAGCCATGAACGCAGTCACAGACCTCATGCAAGACGACATTTACATACTTTGGAATGATATTGTTGAGTCGATAAAGCAGGAATACCTTTCCGAAGAACAATCCTACCCGTGGATTTTAGGGTTCTCGGGCGGGAAAGACTCGACCGTGGTTGCCCACGCCCTGTTCGAAGCCCTACTCTCCCTCCCGCCATCGAAGCGCAAGCGCGAGGTTCATATCGTCTCGAACGACACGCTGGTAGAGAGTCCGCTGGTTGTCGCTCACCTAGAGCGCTCTCAGGACGCCTTGAGAAACGCGGCGCAAAGTTGGAGCCTCCCCATCACCGTCGCGACCACGCGCCCGCCAGTCGACAAAACCTTCTGGACCCTGCTAATCGGGAAGGGATATCCAAGCCCGAACCAGACCATGCGCTGGTGCACCGACCGGCTAAAAATCGGGCCGACTAGCCAGTACATCCTTGATCGCGTCAGCGCGCTAGGCGCGGCCATTATTCTTCTTGGCGTGCGCAGCGACGAAAGCGAGAGCCGCCGCAATAACATCAACAAGTGGAAAAACCTCCACGAATCGAACCTGCAACCTCATCCAGAGCTGACCGGGGCTTTCATTTACCGGCCTATCGTCTCATTGACCACGGAGGATGTCTGGGAGGTTCTGGGTACCTTCGCCCCCCCCTGGGGAGGCAGCCACAACGGCCTGATTCAGCTTTATCGCGATGCCGAAGGTGGTGAATGCCCCGTTGTTCTGAGCAAGGCGGAAGCTCCCGGCTGCGGTACAGCATCGAGCCGGTTTGGCTGCTGGACATGTACGGTCGTTGAAAAAGACAAGAGCCTTCAGGGGTTCGTCGATTCGGGCAATCACGAATACAAGCCTCTGATCGAGTTCCGAGACTGGTTAAAGCAAATTCGCAACAATCCGGAATACAGAAGTGTGGAGCGAAGAAACGGTCTAGTGACATTTGATGTATCCGGAAAGCATATTCCGGGGCCGTTCACGATTCAGGCTAGACAGATGATCTTGGAAAAATTGTTTGAAACACAGAAAGCCTTTGGCGGTTCTCCGCTAATCAGCAAAGAAGAAATCGACCTCATTAAATCGACGTGGGCACAAGAGCTTGCGAAAAAAGGGCAGTAAAAAGGAAAATGGTGGAGCATTATTTAAGCGATTTGCCGCTGTGGTCCGACCCGGCTGCAAAGAAGGTTCTTGCTGATCTCTGCGCGAAACACGCGGTTCCCGTTTCTGTTCTGGAAGACTTGGTGGCCATTCAGCGCGAGCGCCAGAGCCAGGAACGGGCCGACGGCGTGTATCAAGCGATCACCGAAGCCCTGGACCAGATGGATTAATCGGCCATGTGGATATCCAAGCTTGAACTGAACAATTTCAAGAGCTACTACTTCCAGTCGTTCAACTTCCCGCAACCCGGGAGAGAAGGGAACCTGACCCTCATCGGGGGAATGAACGGTTTCGGAAAGACGACGCTGCTCGAGGCTCTTTACCTCTGCCTTTACGGCGCAGACGCAATGCCGCACCTGGGCCGCGCCGGCCTGAAGCCGACCGAAGAGCGCAAAGGCTATCCGACATTCCTCGAACGCGCGCTCAACGGGCAAGCGCTGAGCTTGGGCAAAGATAACATGAGCGTGAAAGTCCAGGCGCTTTCGGATCCGTCGGAAGGATTCGAGATCACCCGCCGTTGGTTCTTCACCAAGCGCGGCGACTGGAATGGCGAAGAGGAAATCCTGCTGCAGGAAATCTCTGGCGGGATCTCCCGCCCGATCGACTCGGTGCACCTGACCGAGCTGCTGGATCAGCGCTTTGTGCCTGCCCATCTGGCCCCGTTTTTCTTTTTCGACGGAGAGGAGGTTAAGACACTGGCCAACCGCAACCGCATCGAGCAGATCAAGACCGGCATGGAGGGCCTGCTGGGCGTGGTTCTGTTGCGCGGCATGCAGAAGCGCCTCGAGCAATATCAGGCGAACAACCGTTACCGAAGCGGCAACTCCAGTGTCGACGAGGAGAAATACAAGGAGCTCGCGGAAAAGCTCGAGCGCGACGAGCAGAAGCTCGATGAATTAAACGGGCTGAAGCACGAGCTCGAGCGCGAACTCGACGCCGCCAAGGCTAAGCGCGACGAATTGATGGGTCGCATCATGGCTTTGGGCGGCGGCAGCGGAGATATCGCAACCGCTGGCGACATCGTCCGCCAGCAAGGTCTTGTGAAAACCCAGCTCGCCGAGTGCGAACGGCAGATGGAAGACGCTCTGGCCGGCAAGTTGCCCTTCCATCTGATCCACAAGGACTGCACGGACCTGCTCAAAGAACAGCTGCGGCAGGAGATCAAGCGCCGAAAGTGGGATGCCCGCAAAGAAGGCATGGAGCCCGAGAAAGAGCGCTTCATCGCTTCGTTCTTTAAAGCCGCCGAGCCCGCGATCATGCCGCCGCTCGAGGACGGACAGATTGACGCTGTTCTGGGCAGACTGAATGCTGCCTGGGAAAGCCTCTTCTACCCTCCTCCCTCTGACTGCGCGAAAGAGATCGTTCACGATTATCTGTCGGACGAGCGCCGGGAGGCCGTGCTTGCGATGACGGAGAAACTGCGCATCGGTGCACAAGAAATCCGCGTGTTGGTCACCAAGAAAGAAAGCTTGCAGAGAGAGCTGCGCGAGCTCGAGAAGCGCTGGGCGAAAATCGACGGAGTTGAACGCGACGGCACGCTGGCGCGCATCAACGAGGAGCTAGCTGGCATCAGCGCCACGATCGATCAGAAAGAACGCTCCAGAGGCGACCTCGAACGGCAGATTCGTTCTCAGGAGGCGACCATCGACCAGGACCGGGCAATCTATTCCCGTATCCATGAGCAGATCATCAAGGCCAGCCCCGCTAAATCGAACATTTCGAAGGCCCAGCGGATCAGGGATCTGATCGACGAGCTTATTCCCAGTCTTTACGCTCTCAAAACCAAGCAGCTTGGCGTGGCCATGACCGTTGCTTACAAGCAGCTTGCCCACAAGTCCCAAGTCGACAAGATCGTAATCGAGGAGACCGGAGCAAGCCGCCTTTTGGCCAAGGACAACACAGAGATCAATTTCGACCGCTCTGCGGGGGAGAACCAGCTTTTTGCGACCGCCCTGCTCGCCGGCTTAGCCGAAGTTTCCGGCATCGAGGCTCCGTTGGTAGTCGACACTCCGCTCGCCCGTCTGGATAGCGAGCATCGGAAGAATATACTGAATTTCTGGACCAGCCAGAAGCAGCGCCAAGTGATCCTGCTCGCCCAAGACGAGGAGATCGATGCCGACATGTTCAAGGCGATTTCCGGTTCGGTTGGCAAGAGCTATCTGCTGGAACACAACGACCTCGGCCGCGGCGTGGGTCGCGCACGAGCCGTCGAAAACCAATATTTCAAGGAGCAGTAAATGGCCGAGTGGACAATTGAGAAGGCTCTGCTCGCCAACTTCGCTTCGTCGTCCGAAGCCTATCGGCAGACCGACCAACTGCGTATCAAACTCGGGTTCGCCGCTCGCGCACCAATCGCGCGCATGGCAGTCGGCCGCTCGCTTGGCGAAACGACCATTCCGCCCAAGGCTCCCGACATGCTCGGGAAAGCCATCAAAGGGGACACTCTTTTCGGCGTCGAAGAACACGCGCTATGGATGGCCCTGCTGGTGGCGAATTTCCGGGATCTGTTTCCCAAGCTGCCGATCACCCTCCCTGCTCTCCAAGACCTGGTCGCTCGCCATTGGCATCGTGGCGTGGGGCTTCTAACGGAGGACTGGGAAGAGGCTGGCGGCTACTCGAAGTTCGTCGACATTCTGATCACTCGCAGAGCCACACTGCCAGAAGAGGTTCAGGGCGTCGCTTCGACCGATTCGGACGGTCGTGGCACAGACGGCTGGGCGGGCCCCGAATCGGTCGCGAAGCCGGTCACCATTGAGCTTGGCAGAGAAGAGGCAAGCGATAACAATTTCACCTGGACGGTCAACGGAGTGGGTTATTCGCCGCATATCGCCGTCATGGGACAAGCGGGATCCGGTAAGACCAGGACCATGATCGAGGCGCTTAAGCAAGTGCATGGCCGGACTGGCGCGCCGATTCTCCTGCTGGATCTCGGTAAGGGCGACTTGGCCGACAACGCCGAATTGGCTCGCGAACTTGACGCTCGCGTTCTGCGCGTCCCACAGGATCAGATTCCGCTAGACATGTTCCACGGCTCTTCGCGCTCCGAAACCGACGCATCCGACGTCGTTCTCGGCTTCCGCGATTCCCTCGCCAAGGTCATGCAAAGCCGACCCGGGGCGATGCAACTCGAGCATATCCGCGAAGCGCTCAAACCTGTTTTCGCCAAGAACGAACGCATTTCCCTCGAGAATGTCCGCGACGGGCTCAAGGACTACTACGAGGAGAACACGCTGAAAGTCGACTCGGTCATTTCCGCCATCAACGATCTGACCGAACGGTCGATCTTCACTCCCGAGCTCTCGCCGGCCGCGTTTTTTTCGAAGTCTTGGATCATCACGTTCGCACACGCTAGGGACACAGTAAAAAACCTAGCGGCCTATATGCTCCTCGATTCGCTCAACGCGTACATGAAGCGCCTGGACGAGGCCCCGCAGGACGATCATGGGCACAGGGCGATCCGCATGGTTTTGGCTGTCGACGAGGCTCGGCATCTGCTCGCGTCCAGGCACAAAGCGCTCTCCGACAACATCCGCTTGCACAGATCCAAGGGACTGGTTGTCAGCTTGGCCTCGCAGTCGCCGGACGATTACGACGGCGCCGGAGACGATTACCTCGAGAACATCGGACTACCGATTTGCTTTAAAACCAACGCGGCATCCACGACAGTTTTGCAGAACATGTTCCGCGGTAAAATCAGTTTCGCCGGCCTGGGGACGGGTATCTGTATGACATTGAAAGACGGCAAGCCAATTCGCGTGAAGGCTTTCTAACGTGAGCACAATTAAGAGTTCTATTCCGTTGGTCATTGAAGAGGTTAGCAGACGCTTCTGGACACCCATCGGGCAAATGACTTTCCTGACGTTTTTCTTTGTTGCTGTTGTCGGGATTGGGGCGTTGGGTTTCTGGGTTGAGTGTTATAAGGCTTGGCCTTTTGGGAATCAAAAAACGGATGGGGTTCTGACTGCTATTTATACTTATTTTCCCGCCATAGCAGGAGGTTCAGCGCTTCAGATGCTCATGGACCATAGAAAAGAGACGCAACAGCATATGCGCTCGTTCTGTGTGCTGAGTGGTGCGGTTATTTTCTTGCTCACGCTTCCGTTCATGAGTGGAGTAAGCCCCGGTTGGGCATTTTTTTGGGGAATAGTCGGAACCATAGCCTCCCTGCTTCTTTGGTGGGTGGCCAACGGCGTAAATCCGAGCTTTCTCGATATAGATCCGAACGATTCTCTGGGCGCTAACCCCTCAACACCTCCGGCCGGTGATACCGGCGGATTTGACCTTTGAGCGCCGATGACGCCACAATACCCCATTACTGTCCCTGCGATCAGCGTAACTCAGCCCCTTGGGACTTTCTATGTCGTTTCTTTGCCGGCGAGAGTGCTGCTCGACACGACTTATAGCGACCGCCTGCGCGCGAAAAGATCTGCCGACGGTGAGACATACGAGCTGGAAGGATCTCAGCGCGGACTGCTGATTCCGAGACTGCGGGACATCGGGGCGTATATTGCCGGGGAAGAGTCCACCTTTCCCAACAGCATTATTCTCGCGCCCAACTTCGACCCCGAAACCGGAGAGCCGATTGAAGAGGATAACGAGAACGCCCGGAACCTTCGCTGGCACGTCGACGAGGTCAGAACGTCCGGTGTAGCGAATGGCGTTTCCTACACACTCACAATTCCGACTAATGCCGCTCTTGCTCCTATCATCGATGGGCAGCATCGTCTTTTCGGTTTTAACTTTTGCGATAAACCCGAGCGTCTGGATACGGAGCTGGTCTGCTCTCTTTTTCTCGACCTACCGAAGCCCTTTCAGGCGTTCCTATTTGCGACCATCAACTCAAACCAAAAGCCGGTTGATAAAAGCCAGACCTTCGAGCTGTTCGGCTATAACATAGAAAAAGAGCCGTCCGGCAATTGGAGTCCAGACAAGCTCGCGGTCTATTTCGCCCGAAAACTCAATTCCGAATCTGATTCGCCCCTTTGCCGCAAAGTACTTGTCGCGGCCGAGAACGATTTCGCGCTAACCAGAGCGCAAGCGAAAGCGCAAGGAAGATGGATGGTGTCGATGGCGACCGTTGTCGAAGGTATCTCCCGGCTGTTTTCCCAGAATACGAAGCGCGATCGAACCATTCTGCTGAGCTACAAATCCGGCGAGCGCAACCGCGAGGTTTTGGCGCGAGCGGCTGCGGGCGACAAATCGCCGCTGCGCGAGCTTTACTTGCAGTTGAACGACAAAGTTATCTACGCGGCTGTGAAGAACTTTCTCATTGCCGCCCAAGAGCTGTTCTGGTCGAAATGCAAGCCGGACTCCTTCATCTGCAAGACCGTCGGCGTTCAAGCCCTGTTCGACGTGCTGCTCGCAATCTCCAAAGAAGGCTTTGCGACGAAAACCTTCTCCGTGGATTTCTTCACCAAAAAACTCGCGCCCGCCGCTGAGATCAATTTCGGAAACGAACGGTTCAAAAACGCATCGGGGTCGGGGCGCCTACTCATCAAGAACTGTATTTTTGTCAAAGCAGGCCTTGAGAGCGAGAAGATCGAAAATCTCAAAGAACAGCAGCGCAAGGAGATTGACGACGCGATATCCGCCTAATACTTTGGAGATTTTCGGGCAACGGGCCGGTAGTCGGTGAACCGCAGACTGCTCTGAAGAACTTTCTCTGTAGCAGCTTCGGCCGACCTCTGGCCCCTCACCCCTTCTTCTTCCAGCTAGTCCTGCAAGTCTCCTGCAGATACCCCAGCACCCTCGTCTCGTCATCACCATCCAGCTGCTGCGCGGCCTCAGGCCCCAAGTCCTCATCCCACAGGCGGCGGATGTCGGATTGGTATTCGAAGGGGACGACGTTGTCGATGAAGCGGGTGATGGCGGTTTCGTTGAAGCCGGTTTCCTTGAAGGCGTCCCAGATGGCGAGGGCGTCTTTCTTGCGCAGGCTGCGGGCGGGTTCGAGGCCGGTTGCGACCATCAGCAGCACGCCGCATTGCACGTCGGGGTGTTCGCCCTGGGTGCCCATGATGCGTTGCCATTCGGCGGCGCAGGCCTTGTCGTGGTGGGTGATTTCGCCGATGGAGTGGCTGTCGAAGAAGAACAGGCCGGAGAAGCGGTCCTGGTTGCGGTAGATCTCGGTGGCGGGGTGCTCGCGCAGGATGGGCAGCACTTCGGTGGTGAAGCGGGCGCATTCCTTTTCGATCAGCCGGCGGATGGCGGGCGGGGCGTCTTCGAGCCAGGCGTCGAGGGGGCCGAAGCTGGCGCCGCGCTTTTTGGTGGCGGCTTCGGCGAGCTTGAGGAAGCGGTCGACGCTGAAGAAGCCGCTGGGTTTCTTCTCGGCAAACAGCACCAGCAGGGCGCTGTTGATGACGGACTCGCAGAACACGTGCCATTCCTGGGCGATGTCGCGGCTTACGCCGAACTTGCCGGCGAGCCAGTAGGCGGCGTCGATGAACTGCTGGTTGCGTTCGCGGGCGCCGTGTTCGGCCAGATAGCGGGAATAGGTGATGCCGGGCTCCGCCGTGCTGCGGGCGAGGAATTCCTTTTCGCTCTCGCTGAAGACCTCGGGTGCGCCGAGCAGGCGCTCGGTGGGCAGGGCATGGAGGCGGCGCAGGCGGTCGGCGCCGGCCTTGGATAAGGCCAGCAGGGTCTTGTCGCGCAGCAGCCTGGCGGCGGCGTCGAGCTTGCCGCCGGATTCGGCTTCCAGCGCGAGGCCAACCAGCGTGACGAGGCGGCCGCGGGCGGCTTCGAGCTCGGGGCGCAGGTTGGCGGTGCTGAAGAAGCTGGCGAGCTGCACGATGCCCTTGGCGCCCTCGCGGCGGATGCCGTCGAGGCGGGTGGCGTCGATCAGGCTTTCCTTCAGGGCGTGGCGCAGCACCCGCTCGAAGTAGGGGCTGCTATCTACGGTCGTGAGGGCTTGGGCGATGGGCATGGTGGGCTCGGGCGCGCGCGGCCGGTGGGCCACGCGCGGGTCAGGAGGTTGGCTGGATCAGATGGCGGACTCTTCGTCCTCGTCGTCGAGCTTGGGCACGCCGGGCTCGGTGTCGGCCACCGGCATGCGGGCGGCTTCGTTGGCGCGGGCGATGCGGTCCTGGATCTCGATGACGAGCAGCTCGAAGGTGTCGGAGAACTCGTGGCGCAGCAGCCAGGCGGTTTCCATCCAGTCGCCGTCGGCCACTTCGGTGCGGGATACGCGAGCCTTGACCATCTCGATGGCGTCGCCGATCTCGAGGCCCTGGTCGAGCTCGTCGATGCGCTCGGAGTCGAAGCCGATCGCCGACTTGGGCGTGAAGGCGCGCTCCAGATCGACCTCAACCTCGAACACGCCGTGGTAGGCGAGGGCGAGGAGCGAGTCGTAGTGGTCGGTGAAGTAGTCGGCCAGCAGGCGCACGCCTTCGTCGTGTTCGGCGAGGCAGTCAAGCACCTCGGCGCAGCTGCCGCTGCTCCGGTGCATCACCGCGTTCATGGTGTTGCGCAGGCGCGGGACGTACTTCTCGAGGGGCTCGCCGTACTGGCGCTCGAGCATGATGGCGGCCACGAACTGCTCGGGGCTGACCACCATGTTGATGATGGATTCCTTGCTGGTGTCGTACTCGCGCATCACCGCGAGGACATCCTTCGGCGCCATCTCGTCGAGGACTTCGACGAGGGCGTGGTCGCCTTCCTGCTCGGCGATGACGGCCAGGGCGGATTCGGCCTCGGCGATCTCGCCGGCCTGGATCAGGGCGTGGGTCTGTTTGATGACCAGGGCGTTCATGTGGCGGTTCCTTGGCTGCTTATCGTTCTACGGCGTCGAAGCCCTGCTCGGACATCCACTCGTCGCCGGCTTCGGAGAGATCTTCGGCGTCGTCGTCTTCGTCATGGCCGCGGCTGGATTCGGGCGCGGAACGCACCGCGAGGCCGCTGCCGAGCATGTGTTCGAGCACCGCGGTGGTGACGAGGAAGCTGTCGCCGCCATCCTGCTTGAGGCACTGGTCGACGAGGGGCTTGGCCCAGTCGGCAAGCTCCAGCGTGCGGGCGAGCTCGCTCCAGCTGGGGAAGTCGTCGTCGCCGGGTTCGCTGTGGGCCGCGCCGTACACCAGCGTCTGGCTGACGAAGCGGAAGGCGCCGTGGAAGGCCGGGGCGACCATCTCGGGGGCGGTGTCGATCATCGACAGCAGGAAGGGGAACTCCTTGTGCTTGTCGCGCATGCGGCGCTTGAGCACGTCACGACCTTCGGAGTCGGAGCGGAGGTCGTCGATTTCGTTGGCGTAGCGCTCGAAAATGTCTTCGAAGTAAAACGAGGTCAAGAAGTTACCTTTTCAATGTAGGCGTTCCAGAGGAAGGTGGCTTCCTGCTGGGGGTCGTCGATGAGGTTGCGCTGGCGCAGCAGGTCGTAGTCGCGCCGCCTGGCCGGATCGGCGAGGAGTTCGTAGGCGGACTGGATGTCGCGGAAGCGCGCGGCGGCGTTGGGGTCGGGGTTGCGGTCGGGGTGGTAGAGCCGCGCCGCCTTGCGGTAGGCCGTCTTGATGGCCTCGTCGGGGGCGCTCGGTGCAACGCCGAGGACTTCGTAGGGGTCGCGCATGCTTGTCTTTCCCGTGGTTCGACTGGATCAGCCAGCGATGCCCAGACGTTGGCAGATGGCCAGTGTGGCGGCGGACTGGTTCATGCTGTAGAAGTGCAGCCCCGGCGCGCCGGCGGCGAGGAGCTTCTCGCACAGCTCGCTCACCACATCCAGCCCGAAGGCCTTGATGCTGTCGCTGTCGTCGCCGAAGGCTTCGAACTTGCGGCGCATCCAGCGCGGGATCTCGGCGCCGCAGGCATCCGAGAAGCGGGCCAGCTTGGAGAAGGACACGATGGGCATGATGCCCGGCACGATGGGCACATTGACGCCCAGCGCGGCACATTCGTCCCGGAAGTGCAGGTAGGCATCCACGTTGTAGAAGTACTGGGTGATCGCCGAATCAGCGCCGGCCTCGACCTTGCGCTTGAAGGCGAGCAGGTCGTCTTGCGGGGTGCGGGCCTGGGGGTGGTACTCGGGGTAGGCGGCGACTTCGATGTGGAAGTGGTCGCCGGTTTCGGTGCGGATGAATTCCACCAGCTCGTTGGCGTAACGCAGCTCGCCGGCAAAGCCGACGCCCGAGGGCAGGTCGCCGCGCAGGGCCACGATGCGGCGGATGCCGGCGGCCTGGTAGCGCTGCAGGATCTCGCGGATGTGCTCGCGGGTCGAGCCGATGCACGACAGGTGCGGCGCGGCCTGGTGGCCTTCCTGCTGGATCTCGAAGACGGCCTCGAAGGTGCGTTCCTGCGTGGTGCCGCCCGCGCCAAAGGTGACCGAGAAGAACTCGGGCTTGAGCACCGCGAGCTTCTGGCGCACGGTGCGCAGCTTGTCGGCGCCTTCGGCGGTCTGGGGGGGGAAGAATTCGATGCTTAAGTGCTGTGAGGAGTGAGGAGTGAGGAGTGAGGAGGTCATGACTGCTCCGTACGCTTCAGCGCGTTGATCAGGCCGTTGATGAGGCCAAAGGTGTCGCTGATGAGCTGTTCCACGTCATCGGTCTGCCCGCTGTAGGCGAGCTCCTGGGCGATGACCCGTTGTGTGTCGAGTTCGCTGAGGGAGCCGCGGGCGATGCCCAGGAAGTGAAGAAACTCCCGGGTCGTCGTGCGTGCGGCCCCCTCGGCGATGTTGGACGGTACGGACACCGCCGCCCGGCGCATCTGGGCGGTGAGTCCGAAACGTTCTGAGTCCGGAAAGGCGGCGGTGAGGCG
Source organism: Zoogloea oryzae (assembly GCF_030161255.1). Classification (NCBI taxonomy): domain Bacteria; kingdom Pseudomonadati; phylum Pseudomonadota; class Betaproteobacteria; order Rhodocyclales; family Zoogloeaceae; genus Zoogloea; species Zoogloea oryzae. Next base: position 37,368 of record NZ_BSPX01000026.1, on the reverse strand, counting down.
GTAGATCACCTTGACCAGCTCGATGGCGCGCTGCCATGCGTGGAGGTCGCGGTGTTTTCTCCTCACTCCTCTCTCCTGACTCATCCCCGGGTCTTAATAGCGATAGTGCTCGGCCTTGTACGGGCCTTCTTTCGACACGCCGATGTAGGCGGCTTGCTCGTCGGTCAGCACGGTGAGCTGGGCGTTGAGCTTCTTGAGCTGCAGGCGGGCGACCTTCTCGTCCAGGTGCTTGGGCAGCGTGTAGACGCCCACCGGGTAGTCGGCGGTGCGGGTGAAGAGCTCGATCTGCGCGATGGTCTGGTTGGCGAAGGAGCTGGACATCACGTAGGACGGATGGCCGGTGCCGCAGCCGAGGTTAACCAGCCGGCCCTTGGCGAGCAGGATGATCCGCTTGCCGTCCGGGAAGATCACGTGATCGACCTGGGGCTTGATCTCTTCCCACTGGTACTTCTCGATGGAGGCGACGTCGATCTCGTTGTCGAAGTGACCGATGTTGCAGACGATGGCCTGGTCCTTCATGGCGGCCATGTGGTCGTGGGTGATGACGTGGAAGTTGCCGGTGGTGGTGACGAAGATGTCGGCCTTGTCGGCGGCGTATTCCATCGTGACGACGCGGTAGCCTTCCATCGCGGCCTGCAGGGCGCAGATCGGGTCGATCTCGGTGATCCACACCTGGGCGGAGAGCGCGCGCAGGGCCTGGGCGGAGCCCTTGCCCACGTCGCCGTAGCCGCACACCACGGCAACCTTGCCGGCGATCATCACGTCGGTGGCGCGCTTGATGCCGTCCACCAGTGATTCGCGGCAGCCGTAGAGGTTGTCGAACTTGGACTTGGTGACCGAATCATTGACGTTGATCGCCGGGAACTTGAGGTCGCCGCGCTGGTGCATCTGGTACAGGCGATGCACGCCGGTGGTGGTCTCCTCGGTCACGCCCTTGATCTGGGCGAGGCGGGTGGAGTACCAGGTCGGGTCCACGGCCAGCTTGGCCTTGATGGCGGCGAAGAGGATGGTTTCTTCTTCGGACGAGGGCTTGCCGATGACGGAGATGTCCTTCTCGGCTTTGGCGCCCAGGTGCAGCAGCAGGGTCGCGTCGCCGCCGTCGTCGAGGATCATGTTGGAGAAGCCGCCGTCGGCCCACTCGAAGATGCGGTGGGTGTAGTCCCAGTAATCCACCAGGGTCTCGCCCTTCACGGCGAAGACCGGGATGCCCTGGGCGGCGATGGCGGCCGCGGCGTGATCCTGGGTGCTGAAGATGTTGCACGACGCCCAGCGCACTTCGGCGCCGAGGGCGGTGAGCGTCTCGATCAGCACGGCGGTCTGGATGGTCATGTGCAGCGAGCCGGTGATGCGCGCGCCCTTGAGGGGCTGGGCGGCGGCGAACTCGTCGCGGATCGCCATCAGGCCCGGCATCTCGGTTTCGGCGATCTTGATCTCCTTGCGGCCCCAGTCGGCCAGGGAGAGATCGGCGATGACGTAATCGGTGAACTTTTCAGCCACAGTGTTCATGAGATTTCCTCGAACGTGTGGCCGGGAAGGGAGAACGCGCAACAGCTTGCGCGGTACTGCGGGTGGCTGCGTACGAACGGCTCACCGCGTCTCCCCGTGCCCGGCACGGGTTTGCAAACAAAGCATGGACGGGTGAGCGCGGTTTCTGGTGACGCGGGCGAACCCGGCGGCACTGACATCGAGCCTGGGACAGCGGGCATTGCACCCGGCAGTCTTGCAGCGCTCCTCGAAGCAAGTCGCGGATTATAACGGGTTTTGTGGCGGATTTTTGAGTGCCGAATCCAGTACCTTCCCGAAAATCTCCGCTTCCTGGAAGCCGACGACGCGCAGTTGCTTGCGCTCCGCGCCGCCGGCGTCGAAGAAGATGATGCCCGGCGGGCCGAAGAGGTTGAAGCGCTTGAGGAGCGCCTTGTCGTCGTCGTTGTTGGCGGTGACGTCCGCTTGGATCAGCTGGAAGCCGGCGAGGCGCTTCGCCACGGCCGGATCGGCGAAGGTGAAGCGCTCCATCTCCTTGCACGAGATGCACCAGTCGGCATAGAAATCGAGCATCACCGGGCGGGTGGCGGTTTTCAGGATCTGGTCGAGCTCTTCCACCGAGCGCACGCGCTGGAATTTGGTTTCGGCCACCGGCGCGCTGGCGGCCTGGGCGCGCAGGATGGCGAGCGGCTGCAGCGGATCACGGGAGCCGGCCAAGGCGCCGATGAACATCGCCGCGCCGGCCAGCAGGGCGATCACGCCCCAGCCCTTCCAGAAGCGCTGCCAGCCGCTGGCGTGGGGCGGCAGGGGGTCGAGGGCATGGAGGTAGATCGCCGAGACGACCAGGATCGCCGCCCAGGCCAGCATGGTGACGATACCCGGCAGCACCGGCGAGACCAGCCACACGGCCACCGCCAGCAGCATGACGCCGAAGGCGCGCTTGACGTTCTCCATCCACGGGCCGGTCTTGGGCAAGGCGCTGCGGGCGAGCACGCCGACGATGATGAGCGGGGCGCCCATGCCCAGCGCCATTACGAACAGCGCCACGCCGCCGAGGGCTGCGTCGCCGGTCTTGGCGATGTAGAGCAGGGCGCCGGCGAGCGGCGCGGCCACGCAGGGGCCGACGATCAGCGCGGACAGCGCGCCCATGGCGATCACGCCGCCGGGCGAGCCGCCCTTCTGGTGGCTGGCGGTGTCGGAGAGGCGGCTTTGCAGCGCGGTGGGCATCTGCAGCTCGTAGAAGCCGAACATCGAGAACGACAGCACCACGAAGACCAGCGCGAAGCCGCCGAGCATCCACGGGTTCTGCAGCGCCGCCGACAGCAGCGTGCCGGAGAGGCCCGCCGCCACGCCGGCCGCGGCGTAGGTGACGGCCATGCCCAGCACGTACAGCGCCGACAGGCTGAAGGCGCGGCCCTTGGATATGCCGTGGCCGTGGCCGACGATGATGCCTGAGAGGATCGGGATCATCGGGAACACGCAGGGCGTGAAGGCCAGCAGCAGGCCAAAGCCGAAGAAGCTGGCGAGGGTGGCGAGGGTGCCGCCGCCGGCCAGCAGGCGGGCGATGCGGCCGGATTCGTCGTGGTCGTCGGTGGCGGCCTCCGGGGCGGGTGTGGCGGCGGTGGTGGTGGCCGGTGAGGCGCCCTTGCCCAGCGCCCGGGCGAGCAGGCTTTCGCCGGGGCCACCGCTGGAAAGGGCCACGTCGAGGGTGTGGGTTTGCGGCGGATAGCAGATGCCGATGTCGGCGCAGCCCTGGCTGACGAGGGTCAGCGGGAAGGGCGGCTTGCCGGTGGTGACGGGCAGGGAGAAGACGAGTTCCTTGCGGTAGATCTCGACTTCGCCGAAGGCGTCGTCCTTCTTGGGCTTGCCGGCGGGGAGCGCGGGTTCGCCGAAGCTGACGCCCTCGGCGTCGAACTTGAAGCGGTGGCGGTAGAGGTAGTAGCCGTCGGCGATCTGGAAGCGGATCTCGACGGTGTGGTCGTCAACGGCGCGGGCGGTGGCGCGGAAGGCCTGTTCGACGGGCAGCGGCTCGCCGACGGCGTGCACGCCGAAAGCGGCGAGCAGGAAGGCGGCGAAGGCGAGGAGGTGGCGGATAAGACGGATCATGGCCGGCAGTGTGGCGGCAGGACGGCGGCCCTGCCAGGGGATGGATCAAGAAATCAGGGATGCTGCTCGGTGGTTTCGGCGCCGACCCACGCCAGATAGGCGGGCAGGCCTTCGTGCAGAGGGACCGCGATGATCTCGGGAAGTTCGTAGGGGTGGAGCTCGGTGAGGGCAGCCTGGAGAGCCGGGTAGCGGGCGAGGGTGGTCTTGATGAGCACCGGCACCTCGGTGGCGGATTCGACGGCGTCGTTCCAGCGGTAGACGGACGTGCACGCCGGCAGGATGTTCACGCAGGCAGCGAGGCGTTGCTCGACCAACTGGCGGGCGACCTGCTTGGCGCTGTCGGCGTCGGGCAGGTTGGTGAGGACGAGGAGGGTTTCGGCAGGTGCGGTCATGGTCGTCGTCAGTTGAGCAGGCGGCGCCGGGTGAGCGCCAGGGCCAGCCAGAAGGCCAGCACCGTGATGAGGGCCAGCACGGCCAGGTGAAAGCCGATCTGCTGGGGCATCTGGCCGAGCAGCAGCGGGCGCACCAGCGCCACCGCGTGGGCCAGGGGCAGCTGGTTGGCCACCCCGAGCACCGCGTCGGGCAGCTGGCTCTGGGGGAAGAACACCCCGGAGAGCATGGTCATCGGCGTGATGAACAGGGTGAAGTAGTACATGAAGAAATCGTAGCTCGGCGCCAGGGCGGTCATGATGAGGCCGAGGGCGGCGAAGCACAGCCCGGTGAGGAAGACCACCGGGATCGCCGCCAGGGCCAGCGGCGAGGCGGCAAAGCCGAAGGCGGCGATCACCCCGAGGATGGCGGTGCCGGCGAGGGTGGCCTTGCTGGCGGCCCACACCAGCTCGGCGGCGACGATGTCGTCCAGTGCCACCGGGGCGTTCATGATGGCTTCCCAGGTCTTCTGGACGTGCATCCGCGAGAAGCCGGAGTACAGCGCCTCGAAGGTGGCGGCGTTCATCGTGGAATAGCACAGGGTGCCGCCGGCCAGGAAGGCGATGTAGGACACGCCTTCGACCTCCGGCACCAGCATCCCGAGCCCGTAGCCGAGGCCCAGCATGTAGATCACCGGGTCGGCCAGGTTGCCGACGATGGACGGCAGGGCGAGCTTCTTCCAGACCAGGAAGTTGCGGCGCCACACGGCGATGAGGCGGCCGGACAGGCGCGGCGGGGCGAAGTGGTTCGGCATGGCAGAGCCTTCAGCGAGCGGAGCGAGCGTGGGGGGGCGCCAGCCTCCCGCCGGGCCGCCCCAAGGGAGGCTGCGGCCCCCCCGGGGGGCAGCGAACGAAGTGAGCGTGGGGGTCGTTCATTAATCGCGCAGTTCGCGTCCGGTGAGCTTGAGGAAGACGTCTTCCAGGTTGGCCGGCCGGTGCAGGGTGCGCAGGCCCGGCTGGTGGGCCAGGTGGGCGAGCAGCGGCGCGGCGTCGTCGGTGTAGCAGAAGGCGGTCTCGCCGCTGATCTCGCAGCGCTTGCTGAGCGCAGTGGCGTGCTCGGCGGCCCAGGCAGCGGCGCCGGTGCCACCGCCGTTCCATTCGCCGAAGACTTCCACCACCTGGGGTTCGATGTGCTCGGCGATGACTTCCCGCGGGCTGCCCTGGGTGAGGATGCGCCCGCCGTCGAGGATGGCCAGCCGGTTGGCGAGGCGCTCGGCCTCGTCCATGAAGTGGGTGGTGAGGAGGATCGTGGTGCCTTCGGCGGTGAGCCGGCGCAGGCGCTCCCAGATCAGGTGGCGGGCCTGGGGGTCGAGGCCGGTGGTGGGCTCGTCGAGGATCAGCAGATCCGGCTTGTTCACCAGCGCCCGGGCCAGGGTGAGGCGGCGCTTCATGCCGCCGGAGAGCGACTGGATGCGCGCGTTCTCCTTGCCCTCGAGGCCGGCGAAGGCGAGGAGCTCGGGGACGCGCGGGCGGATGTCGCGCTCGGGGATGCCGAAGTAGCCGGCGAAGATCAGCAGGTTCTCGGCGCAGGTGAAATCCGGGTCGAGGCTGTCGATCTGGGGCACCACGCCGACCCGCGCGCGGGCCTCGCGGGCTTGCTCCGGCACCGGCAGGCCGCACAGGTGGATGCTGCCGCCGCTGGCGCCGGTGAGGCCCAGGGCGCAGCGCAGGGTGGTCGTCTTGCCGGCGCCGTTGGGGCCGAGCAGGGCGAAGCATTCGCCGGGGACGAGGTGCAGGTCGATCCCGCGCACCACCTCTCGGGCGTCGGCGCCGGAGCCGAAGCGCTTGACGAGGCCGTCGATCTGGAGCGGCATCAGGCGGGCGGCGGGGCGGTGTCGGTGAAGGACGGCCGGGCCAGCAGATCGGCGGCCCAGGCGGCGAGATTGGGGTGGGTGCTGCGCCAGTGCAGGTGCCCGAAGCGGAAATCCAGATAGCCCAGCATGCAGCCCACGGCGATGTCGGCGATGTTGATGGACGCGCCGCCGAAGCCCTTGCGCTGCACCAGGCGTTCTTCGAGTGCGGCGAGGCCGCGGTGGATCTTGGTGAGCTGGCGCTCGATGCCGGCCTGATCCTGCTTCTCGGGCGGGCGGTTGCCTTCGAGGAAGGCCGCCACGGCGGCGTCGGTGATGCCGTCGGCCAGCGCCTCGGTCTGTCGCACCGGCAGGCTGGCCAGGCGCTCGGCCGGCAGCAGCGGGGCGCCGCCGAGGGTTTCGAGATACAGCGCGATCACCGGCGAGTCGTACCACACCTCGCCGTCGTCGGCGACCAGCGCCGGCACCTTGCCCAGCGGGTTGTAGGACGGCACTGCGGTTTCGGGCAGCCAGGGGATGTCCACCTCGAGGGTGAAGGGCAGGCCCTTCTCGGCGAGGGCGACGCGGATCTTGCGCGCGTAGGGGCTGGTGAGCGATGCGACGAGCTTCATCGGATGGACCTCGGCGTAGCGGCCTGCGGGGCAGGCCGGGGTTGGCGGGCGCGGTGGATCACAGGGGTTTCCAGGCGCGTTCGATGATCTTGCGGATGATGTGCAGCTTGCCGTGGAAGAAGTGGTCGGCGCCAGGCACGACCACCACCGGCAGCTCCTGGGGGGCGGCCCATTCCATCACGTTGGCCAGGGCCACGGTCTCGTCGGCCTCGCCGTGGATCACCAGGGTGTCGTCGGGGACGGGCTCGGTGGTGTAGCTGCGCGCGCCGGTGACGGTGCCGGCGGCGGTGCCCACCAGCACGATGCGGCCAGCCGGGGTGACGCCTTCGGCCAGCCGGGCGGCGACGCGGGTCTGCACGTAGGCGCCGAAGGAGAAGCCGCCGAGCGCCAGGGGCAGGCCGCCCCAGCGGCTCTGGGCCCAGCTGATGACGGCCAGCATGTCCTCGGTCTCGGCGCCGCCGTGGTCATGGGCGCCCACGCTCTTGCCCACGCCGCGGAAGTTGGGGCGCAGGGCCGCGTAACCCAGGTCGCGGAAGACCCGCGCCAGGGTGTGCGCCACCTTGTTGGTGTTGCTGCCGTGGAACAGCGGGTGTGGGTGGCAGACCAGCGCAATGCCGCGCACCTGGGCCGGTGTGTCGATGATCAGCTCGATCGGGCCGTCGGGGCCGTTGATGAGGGCGGTTTCGGTGGCGGCCATGTCAGTTCCGCCCGGCCGTTCCGAAGGAACTGACTTCCCCCTTGGGGGGAAACGAGCACTGCGAGTAAGGGGGCTGTTTCATCTCAGATCTTCAAGCGTTCGACGACGCGGCCGTTCTGCAGGTGCTCGGCGATGATCTCGTCGATGTCGGATTTATCGACGAAGGTGTACCAGGTTTCTTCCGGGTAGACCACGAGCAGCGGGCCGTCGTCGCAGCGGCCCAGGCAGCCGGCCTTGTTCACGCGGATCTGGCCCTTGCCGTTGAGGCCCAGGGCGCTGATGCGCTCCTTGGCGTAGGTCTGCAGCTCGACCGCGCCGTGGTTGGCGCAACAGGTTTCGCCCTCGGCGCGCTGGTTGCAGCAGAAGAAAACGTGGTGCTGGAAGTAACTCATCGGGCGTCTCCGCAAATCGGGGGTGTTCTGGAAAGTGACGCGATTATCTGTCAATCGTTCCGCCGGCGGCGGATTTCAGCGCCCGTGATAAGGGTCGCGGGGCGTGCTTGCGCCCAGCAGGCCCAGGTAGGCAAAGGTGACGAAGGGCCACAGGCTGGCGGTGAGCTGGGTGAGCCCGTGGAAGTTGAGGAAGTTGCCCCGCTGGATCAGGGTCACGTCGCTGGGCAGGAAGGGGTTTTCCGGGGCCAGGTTGACCAGCGCGGTGCCCACCAGCAGGGCCATGCCGGCCAGCATGGTGTGGCTGCGGGCGGGCAGCAGCAGGCAGGCGGCGAGGACCATGGTGCCGGCGGCCAGCCCGATCTGCCCGCCGGGGGTGGCCCAGTGGAGCGGATCGCCCGGCGCAAAAAACGCCGACGAGGCGAGGGTCTTTGCGCCCAGCCCGAGCACCACCAGCAGCACCAGCGGCCACGGCGAGAACTGGCGCATCACGCAGCGCGCGGTGAGCCCCACGGCCACCAGCTGGCTGGCGGCGATGGCGGCCTCGACCTTCATGAAGCGGGTCGGGTTGAACTGCAGCGGGGTGGGCAGATCGAGCAGCCGGCGCAGGTCGCCGGTGGCGAACAGCAGGCTCTCGGGGGTGAGCAGGGTGAGCAGCCACAGGCCGAGCAGCACCAGCCCGATCTCGCCCACGTGGCCGGGCACGATGCGCCGCTGGCGCCAGCGCGTGAGGCCGCTGCGGGGGTCGAACAGGGCGCCGCTCCAGCGCCCACCGGCCAGCGCACCGAGGATGCCGCCCAGGGTGTTGCAGCCCACGTCCACGTTGGAGGGGACCCGGCTGGGCAGGAAGTTCTGCAGGGTTTCGACCGACAGGCTGAGGGCGAACGTGACCAGGATCGCCACCATCACCGCCCATCCCTTGGGCAGCCGCGACGGCATGGCCGCCACCAGCGCGAAGCTGAAGGGCATGATGCCGAGCACGTTCACGATGAGGTCGACCCGGCCGTAGTAGCGCGGCCAGGGCTGGTACAGGAAGTCGAACACCGGCAGCCCGGTGTCGCGCCAGCCGGTGAAGGGGTGCAGGCAGGCGTAGACGATCAGCACGCCGATGACGGCGGCGAACCAGGCGGCGAGGGGCGAGCTTCGGCGTGGGTGGGTGGGCATGGGGCCGGAGATTGGGCGGGTTGTCGCAATTCTAGCGGGTCGTTGGCGCGCGTGCCGCCGGGCGGGCGCTCGGGTTATGCTTGAGCGGCCTGCTGTCCGCCAATCACGCTTCACGCCATGCCCCAACGAATCGGCTTCGTCCTGCTGACCCACGCCAACACGCCGCAGGTCCGCCGCCTGATCGGCACGCTCGACCGCATGTTCGACGCGCCGCCCATCGTCTGTCACCACGATTTTTCGAAATCTGACCTGCCGGCCCGGAGCTTTGGCGCAAATTTTTCATTCGTGCGGCCCCACGAGGTGACCGGCTGGGGGCGCTTCTCGATCGTCGAGGCGACCCTGCGCGGCATCGAGGCGCTGTATGCCCGGCCCAATCCGCCCGACTGGTTCGTGCTGCTGAGCGCGGCGGATTATCCGGTGAAGCCGGCGGAGAAGATTCTCGCCGATCTGGCCGCAAGCCCCTTCGATGCCTTTGTGGAGCACCGGGAGATCAGCTACGAACGCCGCCGGGAGCCCGCCGACAAGATGTACTTCCGGCGCTACCGGACTTTCCGCTTCCATGTGGCGGCGCTGTTTGGCGGTGCGCCGGCGGATCGCTTCTTCACCCTCGAGCATCCGCTGCTGACGCGCCACTTCACGCCGTTTTCGGGGGATTTCCGCTGTTATTTCGGCAGCCAGTGGTTCTGCGCCAACGGCAAGGCGGCGGAGCACCTGCTGCGCTTTCACCGGGAGCAGCGCAGCCTGGCCGAGCACTACCGGCGCCAGGAGCGCTACCGGGTGATCTGCCCGGACGAGTCCTACATCCAGACCATCCTCGCCAACGACCCCGGGCTGAAGGTGGCGAACGACCCGCTGCGCTACATCGACTGGGTGGCGGGCGAGCCCCATCCGCGCACCCTGGGCTGCGCCGATCTGCCGGCGATCGCCCGATCCACCGCCCACTTCGCCCGCAAGTTCGACGTGGCGGTGGATGGCGCGGTGCTGGACCGGCTGGACGGGATCGTCGGCTAAGGGCCGACGGCGGGCCTAGTGCCCGCGGGCGAAGAGCTGGGCGGCGCCGGGCAGTTTGAGGGCAGCGAGCCTGGCCATCACGCCGTCCCAATCCACGGCATCGAGGGTGTTCTTGACCAGCAGGCCCAGGTCGGTCTCGCCTTCCATCAGCAGGCGGCGGCTGAAGAACAGGGTGTCCGGGTCTTCCTCGCGGAGTGCCAGGGCCAGGTAGTCGCGGGTCTTGGCCGAGATGGTGAGATCCGGGTCGTGCCCGTCGAACAGCGGGCTGAAGCCCCGCGGCCCGAAGGTGAAGCGCAGCGCCATGCCGGCGTCGGTCACCTTGAGCAGCAGGCGCTTGCCGGTGAGGGGTTCCAGGGTGTCGCGGGGCAGCAGGCGGTCGAGGGCCAGGTTGAGGCCGGTGACCAGCGCCAGGGTGGGCGGCAGTTGCGGCAGGCGGGCGCCCACGCGGGCGAAGGGACCGGGCAGGGTGAAGGCGGGGATTTTCATCGGCGAGCTCCGGGCTCAGAGGGTGACGAACTGTTCGACGCCCGGGCGGCCGTGCCAGAAGCCGTTGCACGGTTCGTCCGGCAGGAGCGGCAGGGCATCGGTGAGGGCATCCATGGGCGGAATGAGGCCATCCACGGCACGGCGGAAGAGATCGACGATCTTGCCGGTGTGCTCGCCCTGGGGGCTGATGCGCAGGATGTCGATGCCGTCGGCGACCACCGCGGGCAGGTCGGCCAGCAGGGTGTGCACGTGCGCCGACTGGGTCTGGATGCCGTTGAGGGTGAGGAAGGGCTCGCCCTCGCGGGTCTTGAGGGGGATGCCGTCGGCAAACTGCAGGCAGCGGAACTCGCAGGTGTCCTTCTGCAGGTTGAAGTGGCGGGCGGTGAAGCAGCGCGCCGAGTAGGCCAGCGGCAGGCGGCCGTGGGCGAAGATCTCGGTTTCCATGTCACGCCCGAGGCCGTGGCGCAGCTCGGCGATCTGCTTGCGCGACATCTCCGGCGGGGCGACCCAGCGGGTCGCGCCCAGGTCGGCGAACATGCCGAGGGTGACCGGGTTGAAGATGTTGAGCGTGGGGCCGGCGATCCAGTTGGTGACCGGCGCGTCGCCGCTGGTGAGAAGCTCGACCGCGCCCATGTCGTTGGCTTCGACGCGGAACGTGCCGTTGGCGACGATCCGGCGCAGGGTCTTGAGATCCGATTCGGATTCGACCAGCACCTGGCTCGACAGCACGACCTCCTTGCCGGCGCCGGCGAGCATCTCGGCGATCTCGATCCAGTCGGGCAGGCGCAGCTCATGGCGGCGGGAGCACACGGTCTCGCCGAGATAGACGACATCCACCGGCGCGTCCGCCATGTCGGCGTAGAAGGCGAGGGTGGACTGGCGGGGCCAGTAGTAGAGCAGGGGGCCGAGGGCGAGTTTCATCGGTGATCGGGCTTTCGGGCGGTTCGGGGGCGGCTCATTTCCAGGGGCGGTAATAGGCGCCCAGGGTGTGGCTCTGGCCTTCGGAGTTCTTGTTGAGGGCGTTCATCCAGGCGGGCTCGACGCGGAAGGGCTGCTTCTCGGCCAGCAGGCGGTCGATGGCGGCGCGCCACACTTCGGTCACCTGGGCCACGTAGGCCGGGCTGCGCTGGCGGCCTTCGATCTTGATGGCGCGCACGCCGATGCGGGCCAGCTCGGGCAGCAGCTCGAGGGTGTTGAGGCTGGTGGGCTCCTCGATGGCGTAGTAAGTCTCGCCGTTCACGTCGAAGCGGCCCTTGCACAGGGTGGGGTAGCCGGCCCGTTCGCCGTCGGCGAAGCGGTCGATGAGGATGCCGCCCAGGCGCGTCTCCATGCCCTTGGGGGTCTGTTCCCAGCGCACGTGCTTGCCCGGCGAGCAGGCGCCGTTGCAGTTGGGCGACTCGCCGGTGGCGTAGGCCGAGAGCGCGCAGCGCCCTTCCACCATCACGCACAGCCCGCCGAAGCCGAAGACTTCAATCTCGACCGGCGTGTTGGCGATCACCTGCTCCACCTGGGCTAGCGACAGCACCCGTGGCAGCACCGCCCGGGAGATGCCGAAGTGGCGGTGGTAAAAGTTGATCGCGTCGTAGCTGGTGGCCGAACCCTGCACCGACAGATGCAGGCGCAGATCCGGATGCACGCGCCGGGCGTAGGCCATCAGGCCCGGGTCGGCGAGGATCACCGCGTCCATGCCGAAGGCGGCGGCCCGATCCACGGCGCCGGTCCAGCGTTGCCAGTTGTCGGTCTGCGGGTAGGTGTTGAGGGCCAGCAGCACCTTGCGGCCGCGGTCGTGGGCGTAGCGCACGCCTTCGCCCAGGGCCTTGTCGTCGAAGTTGAGGCCGCTGAAGTTGCGGGCGTTGGTGGCGTCCTTGAAGCCGAGGTAAACACAGTCGGCGCCGTGGTCCACGGCGGTCTTGAGGGCGGGCAGGCTGCCGGCGGGGCAGACCAGTTCGATTTGGCGCGCTGAAGTCATGGGCAGTGGGGCGGCAGGAATGACGCGGCGGGACTATAGGCGCCCGTTGCCCGGTGCACCTTGACGGGGGTCAACGGGGGCGCGCAGGCGGCTGTGCCCCGAGTTGGTGCGTGGCGCGGGCCGGTGTTCCGGGTTTCCCTCTTTCCGCCCCCGGGCCCCTATAATCCGCGGATTCGCCAACGTTTTTTCCGTTTTTGCGCATGCTTCTCTGGTTCGTCATCGCCTACTGGCTGATCTCGGTGGCCATCGGCCTCGCCGCCGCCACGCGGGTCCATAACACCAAGGACTTCGCGGTGGCCGGCCGCCATCTGCCCTTCTACATGGTCACCGCCACGGTGTTCGCCACCTGGTTCGGTTCCGAGACCGTGCTGGGGGTGCCGGCCACCTTCCTCAACGAAGGCCTGCACGGCGTGGTGGCCGACCCCTTCGGCTCGTCGATGTGCCTGATCCTGGTCGGGCTGTTCTTCGCGGCGCCGCTGTACCGCATGAACCTGCTCACCATCGGCGACTTCTACAAGAAGCGCTACGGGCGGGGTGTCGAGGTGCTCACCACCGTCGCCATCGTGATCTCCTACCTGGGCTGGGTGGGGGCGCAGATCTCGGCGCTGGGGTTGGTGTTCAACGTGGTGTCGGGCGGCGAGATCAGCAAGACGATGGGCATGTGGATCGGCTCCGGCACCATCCTCATCTACACCCTGTTCGGCGGCATGTGGGCGGTGGCGGTCACCGATTTCCTGCAGATGATCATCATCGTGATCGGCATGCTGTGGATCGGCGGTGAGGTGAGCGGCATGGCTGGCGGCGTGGGGGTGGTGGTGAATCACGCGATGGAATCCGGCAAGTTCAACATGCTGCCGCCGCCGGATGCGAAGGAAGTGATCGCCTTCATCGCCGCGGCGATCACCATGATGCTGGGCTCGATCCCCCAGCAGGACGTCTTCCAGCGGGTGCAGTCGGCCAAGTCCGAAAAGATCGCCGTGTGGGGCTCGGTGCTGGGCGGCAGCCTGTATTTCCTGTTCGCCTTCGTGCCGATGTTCCTGGCCTATTCCGCCACGCTGATCGACCCGGAGATGGTCGCCCGCCTCATCGATTCCGATTCCCAGATGATCCTGCCCGAGCTGGTGCTCTCCAAGGCGCCGCTGTTCGCCCAGGTGATGTTCTTCGGCGCGCTGCTGTCGGCCATCAAGAGCTGCGCCTCGGCCACCCTGCTGGCGCCGTCGGTTACCTTCACCGAGAACATTCTGAAGCCCGCGCTGCCGCACCTCACCGACAAAAAGCTGCTGTTCTGGATGCGCGTCGTCACGCTGATCTTCACCGTGCTGGTCACCCTGTACGCCATGTTCTCCAAGGCGACGATCTTCAAGATGGTCGAGAACGCCTATCAGATCACCCTGGTGTCGGCCTTCATCCCGCTGCTGTGCGGGCTGTACTGGCGGCGCGCCACCAACCAGGGCGCGCTGGCCTCGATCTTCTGCGGCATTTCGGTGTGGCTCGGCGTGCATCTGGCCGGCGGCGACGACCCCTTCGTGCCGGCCCAACTGGCCGGGCTGATCGCCAGCATCGTCGGGATGATCGTCGGCTCGCTGGTGAAGCAATGGGTGCCCCACGACATCGACGTGCACGACCGCCTGCGCCACGGTCATCACGCCGCCGACCCCCACGGCGTGGCCCATGAGGGCATCGGCGTGGTACATCGGCATTGATTGGGTAGTGGGGATTGGGGAATGGGAAGTGGGGCGCGCGTTGAACCCGTTTCCCGTTTTCTGATCTGTTACCCAGGTAGCCGCAGCCGTCACGTCGCTTCAGCCACCGCCCACTCCCCATTCCCCATTACCCACTTCCCACTCCCCATCCCGCCATGACCGCCCAAGCCCTGCCCGCCGAGATCCCGCTCTTTCCCCTCGGCGTGGTGCTGTTTCCCGATGGCCTGCTGCAGCTCAAGCTGTTCGAGGCGCGCTATCTCGACATGGCGGCCCGCTGCATGAAGGCCAACGCGCCCTTTGGCGTGTGCCTGATCCGCGAAGGCGCCGAGGTGGGCGAGGCCGCGGTGCCCCACAACATCGGCTGCGTGGCGAGCATCGTCGATTGGGACATGTCCCAGCCCGGGCTGCTCTTCATCACCACCCGTGGTGGCCCGCGCTTCCGCATCGTCGAGCGCACCATTCAGCACGACAAGCTGCAGACCGCCCGCGTCGAATGGCTGCCCGAACCCGCGCCCCAGCCGGTGCCGCCTGCGCTTGCCGACATGCTGCCGCTGCTCCAGGCCATCGTCAGCGACGCCGGCGAGACGGTGTTTCCGCCGCCCCACCGCTTCGACGACGCCACCTGGGTCGGCTACCGCCTCGCCGAAGTCCTGCCCATCCCGCCCGAAGCCCGCGTGCGCCTGCTCGAACTGGACGACACGATCTCGCGGCTCGAGATCCTCCACACCTACCTCAAGCAGCACAAGCTGGTGGGCTGAGCTCGTTCCGGCGCAGAGCGTGGCTGATGGGGCCGGGGGCCGTCGTCAGGTGGGGGCCATGCGCAGGGGGGCGCCTGCGGGCAGGTCGGTCAGCCCATGTCGCACGGCCAGCCGCAGGAGATGGAAGTCGTTGTCGACGCCGAGTTTCTGACGCACCGACGACATGTGGTTGTGCACCGTCTTCTGGCTCAGATGCAGGCGCTGGGCGATGGCATCCACCGATTCACCGTTCACCGCCATGCGCAGCACCTCGAACTCCCGCGGGGTGAGCCGTGAAAGGGGCGCTTCCTCGGCCAGGGCCGCGCTCGCCACGCCCTGCGCCACCTCGGCCGACAGCACCCGGCGCCCCACGGCAACGTCGCGGATCGCCGTCAGGACCTCGCCCGGTTCGCTGTTCTTGGTGAGGTAGCCAAGGGCGCCTGCGCGCATCGCCTGAACGACGAAGCTGGGGTTGTCGTGCATGCTGACCACCAGCACCCGCAGCTGCGGTTCCCGCGCCAGCATGCGCCGGATGGCATCGATGCCGCTGCTCTCGCGCAGGCTCAGATCCACCATTGCCACGTCGACGCCGCCGCTTTCGCACAACCGCCCATAAGCCTCATCGGCGGTGGCCGCCTCGCCCACCACCACCAGATCCGTTTCTGCGTCGATCAGTCGGCGGTAGCCGGTGCGCACCACGGCGTGGTCTTCCACGAGCATGATCCGGATCATTGCAGGCCCGTCTCTGCCGCGCTGCCCGCGCCGCGCTCCGCTGTACCTGCCGGCTGCGTCACATTGGAGCGGTGTTTCTGCGGCAGGGTAGGACGTCTCCGCGGGCGGTGCTGTCCGCGTCTGGCGGCGGTGTGCCGGTCGGCCGTCGCCGCCTCGTGGGCCATCGGGCCCGTCGGGGCTTCGGTGAGGGCGTGTGTGGTCTCCTGCGCCCCTTGTGCGCCCCGGTTCTCACCAAGCCATTTCATCGCGTGCTCCTTTGGTTCTGCTGTCCTCGAACGGAACAGTGTGCAACGCCCGTGCCAGCCTGAGGCCGTTTTCAGGCCGGGAAAGTTTCCCGACGTTGCGGGGAGCATCTCCCGCGACAGGGGTAAAGCGCGCCTTGGATACTGGATTTAGCGCAGGGCGTTGGCATCACGGGAGGTCGATGGCCACGCGCAGGACATCACAACAATCCGGAGACAAGGAGTCCCCATGAAAGGAATCAATCAAGCCCGTCGGCTCAAGCCGGCCGTGCTGGCGCTTGCGCTGGCCACGCTGTGTGCAGGTGGCGCCCAGGCCGCTGGCAAGGCCGTCACCTGGGACGACATCCGCAACGACGACAAGACCCCGGGCGACGTGCTCACCTACGGCCTGGGCCTGAAGGCTCAGCGGCATAGCCCGCTCAAGACGGTCAACACGAAGAACGTGGCCGGCCTGGTGCCGGTGTGGAGCTTCTCGTTCGGCGGCGAGAAGCAGCGCGGCCAGGAGGCCCAGGCGCTCGTCCATGATGGGGTGATCTACGTGACCTCGTCCTACTCGCGGATCTACGCCGTCGAGGCCAAGACCGGCAAGCGCCTGTGGGAATACGAGGCCCGCCTGCCGGAAGACATCCGCCCGTGCTGTGACGTGGTCAACCGTGGCGCCGCCATCTACGGCGACAAGATCTACTTCGGCACCCTGGACGCCGGCATCGTGGCCCTCAACAAGGACACCGGCAAGGTGGTCTGGAAGAAGAAGTGGGGCGACCACAAAGTCGGCTACACCATGACCGGCGCGCCCTTCGTGATCCAGGACCAGCACAGCGGCAAGGTGCTGCTGGTGCACGGCTCGTCGGGGGACGAGTTCGGCGTGGTGGGCTGGCTGTTCGCCCGCGATCCGGAGACCGGCGAGGAAGTCTGGGCCCGCCCGATGGTCGAAGGCCACATGGGTCGCCTGAACGGCAAGGAGAGCACCCCCACCGGCGACGCCAGCGCCCCCACCTGGCCGAAGGACAAGGACGGCAAGCCCACCGAGGCCTGGCATCACGGCGGCGGCGCCCCGTGGCAGACTGCCAGCTTCGACATTGAGAAGAACATGGTCGTGATCGGCACCGGCAACCCGGCGCCGTGGAACACCTGGAAGCGCACCCAGGAAGGCGACGATCCGCGCAACTGGCCCAGCCTGTTCACCTCCGGCCAGGCCTATGTGGACGCCAGCACCGGCGAGCTGAAGGGCTTCTTCCAGCACACCCCCAACGACGCCTGGGACTTCTCCGGCAACAACTCGGTGGTGCTCTTCGAGTACAAGGATCCGAAGACCGGCAAGCTCGTGAAGGCCTCGGCCCACGCCGACCGCAACGGCTTCTTCTTCGTGACCGACCGGGAAAAGCTCACCAACGGCGCCGGCTACCCGAACAAGCCCACGTCGCTGATCGGCGCCTGGCCGTTCGTGGAAGGCATCACCTGGGCCAAGGGCTGGGACCTGAGCACCGGCAAGCCCATCGAGACCGGCAACCGTCCGCCCGAGCCGAAGGCCGGCGCCGACAAGGGTGACAGTGTCTTCGTATCGCCGCCGTTCCTGGGTGGCACCAACTGGATGCCCATGTCGTACAGCCCGGACACCGGCCTGTTCTACATCCCCGCCAACCACTGGGCGATGGACTACTGGACCGAGCACCTGACCTACAAGGCCGGCTCCGCCTACCTGGGCCAAGGCTTCCGCATCAAGCGCCTGTTCGACGACCACGTGGGCACCCTGCGCGCGATGGACCCGAAGACCGGCAAGATCGCCTGGGAACACAAAGAGAAGTT
Source organism: Zoogloea oryzae (assembly GCF_030161255.1). Taxonomy (NCBI): domain Bacteria; kingdom Pseudomonadati; phylum Pseudomonadota; class Betaproteobacteria; order Rhodocyclales; family Zoogloeaceae; genus Zoogloea; species Zoogloea oryzae. Next base: position 19,994 of record NZ_BSPX01000026.1, on the reverse strand, counting down.
CCCCCTGTGGGCCGGCACGCTGACCACCGCCGGCGGGCTGCTCTTCACGGGCACCTCGGATGGCTTCATCAAGGCGTTTGACGCCAGGACCGGCAAGGAATTGTGGAAATTCCAGACCGGCTCCGGGATCGTCTCCGTGCCCATCACCTGGGAACAGGACGGCGAGCAGTACATCGGCCTGTCCTCCGGCTACGGCGGCGCCGTGCCCCTGTGGGGCGGCGACATGGCCGACCTGACCAAGCAGGTCACCCAGGGCGGTTCGTACTGGGTCTTCAAGCTGCCGAAGTCCGGCCGCTGATCCCGCAGGTGGGGCCCGCGCCGTCTCCCGCGGGCTCCACCGGCCTGCCTGGCCGCGACGGCGGCGTGCGCCCGGTGCGCATCGCCGGCCGTCGTCTTTCCATCCAACGAGAAAGGACACCTCATGCTGTCCGTCTTTCCGCGTGCGGCGCTGGCGGCGATGGCCGTCGGGCTGCTCCTTGCCGGCCCCGAGGCCGGTGCGCGGGCGAATCCCGCCGAACCCGAAGTGCACGGCACCTGCGGCATGTGGCCCCACGCCCGCTGCCGGGGCGCCGATCTGCGCCACAAGGATCTGTCGGCCCTCGACCTCGCCGGGGCCGACTTCACCGGCGCCAACCTCGCCCGGGCCGACCTGCGCGCAGCCAATCTGGCCGGGGCGATTTTCGACGGCGCCGATCTCAGCGGCGCGCGCCTCTCCAAGGCCAACGCGCCGGGCGCCTCCTTCCGCAACGCCCGTCTCGTCGGGGCCGACCTGGAGTTCGCCCGCATCATGCGCGCCGACTTCACTGGCGCCGACCTCACCGCGGCCAACATGGAAGCGGCCCGCGCCGCCTTCACGTGGTTCAACAAGGCGCGGCTCACCAACGCCAACCTCCAGGAGACCAAGTTCAACGCCACCGACCTGCGCGGCGCCAACCTGGAAGGCGCGCTGCTGCGCTACACGATCTTTCCCGACTCGACCTTCGACGGCTGCGTCGGCTGTCCGACCGACTGGTGACGCCATGACTTCCTTCTTCCGACTTGTCGTCGCGGGGGCGCTGGCGCTGCTCGTCCAGCCCGCCCTGGCCTTCGAGGTGGCCGAGCCCGCCGTTGCGACCTTCGACGTGGACACCACCGGCCTGCCGCCGCCACCGGCCGGCGAGGGCAACCCTTACCGGGGCAATGCCCGGGCGGCGGAGATTGGCCGGACCCTCTTCAACCAGACCTGCGCCCGCTGCCACGGCGTCGATGCGGTGAGCCGGAACATGCCCGGCCCCGATCTCACCCGCCTCGACAAGGCCTGCCGGCCCATCGCCGACCCGGCGGTGCGCGCCCACTGCCTGGCCGACAACGACGCCTACTTTCTCGATTCCGTGCAGAACGGCAAGGTCCGCGTCGGGGTGAGCCACATGCCGGCCTGGAAGACGGTGCTGTCTCCGCAGTTGATCTGGACGCTGCGCACCTTTGTGGAAAGCCGGGCGCCCAAGCGCGCCGCGGAGTGAGGGCCGGCTGGGGGTTCAGCCGGTAGCGCGCTGCAGGGCCTCCAGCACCTTGCGCACCGGCGTCGGCAGGGCCGCGTCGGCCAGCGCGTCGAGCGGCCACCAGTCGAGCCCGTCCGCGTCCCGCACCCCGTCGCCGGCAGCCACCTCCACCCGCTCCGGGGCCAGATGCAGCACGAAGTGGGTGAACACATGGCGCAGCCCCGGCAGCGGCGCGACGCGCGTTACCGTCAGCCCAAAGCGCCGGGCGACCCATTCGGCCGTGTCGGCGTCTTCGGGCAGCTCCGGCAGGCTCTGCAGGCCGCCCCAGATGCCGGCGGGGGGGCGGCGTTCCAGCAGCACGGCGCCGTTCGCGACGATCACCGCGAAGCGGCCGTGGCGTTCGGGCACGGCTTTCTTCGGGCGCGGGGTGGGCAGTTCGGCCACTCGGCCGTCACGCAGGGCCACGCAGCCGTCGGCGAGGGGGCACTGCCCGCAGCGGGGCTTGCCACGGGTGCACAGGGTGGCGCCCAGGTCCATCTGGGCCTGGGTGTAGATGTCCACGTCGCGCTCGGGTAGCAGGGCCTCGGCGAGATCCCACAGGGCGTTTTCCACCGCCTTGGTGCCGGGAAAGCCGTCGATGCCGAAGGCCCGGGCGAACACGCGCTTCACGTTGCCGTCGAGGATCGCCGCGCGGGTGCCGTAGCTGAAGGCGCTGATCGCCGCGGCGGTGCTGCGGCCGATGCCCGGCAGCTCGGCTAGCAGCGTCGGGTCGGCCGGAAAGGTGCCGCCGTGGCGGGTCATCACCGCCTGGGCGCACTTGTGCAGGTTGCGGGCGCGGGCGTAGTAGCCGAGCCCGCTCCAGCGGGCCAGCACATCCTCCACCGGCGCGGCGGCGAGGCTTTCGAGGGTCGGGAAGCGTTCCAGGAAGCGCGCGTAATACGGGATCACCGTCTCCACCTGGGTCTGCTGGAGCATGATCTCCGACAGCCACACCCGGTAGGCGTCGCGGGTCTGCCACGGCAGGTCGTGGCGGCCGTGGTGGCGCTGCCAGTCGATCAGGCGGCGGGCGAAGGGCGTGCCGGGAAAGGGCGCGATGCCCGCGGGCCAGGATTTGTTCACCGCAGCATCCCCTCGACGCTTGCCGGGCGGCGCGTGATAATCGCGCCTCCCCAAACAGGTTGCCGGGCTGCAAACTTGCCCGGCCAGTCCGATTTCATCATGAATGCTCCCAAGAACGACCCGGCGGTGCGCGCCTTTCGCGACACGCTGGGCATGTTTCCTACCGGCGTGACGGTGGTCACCACCCGCGACGGCGCCGGCCGGCCGGTGGGCCTCACGGTCAGCTCCTTCAACTCGGTGTCGCTGGTGCCCCAGCTCGTGGTGTGGAGCCTGTCCAGCCACCTGCAGCTGGTGCCGGCCCTTGAAAACGCGCCAGTGTACGCGATCAACGTGCTCGCCGAAGACCAGCAGGAGCTCTCCAACCGCTTCGCCAGCCGGGTGGAAGACCGCTTTGCCGGCGTCGAGTTCACCGACGGCGAGGGCGGCGTGCCGCTGCTCGCCGGCTGCTGCGCCCGCTTCGTGTGCCGGCCCCATGCGCGCCATCCGGGCGGCGACCATATCGTCTTCATCGACGAGGTGATCCGCTTTGAGCGCGACGCCGACAAGAAACCGCTGCTCTTCCAGGGCGGCGCCTACCAGCGCCTCGCCTGATGGCTACCCCGCGCTGGATCGAGACCGGCGCCGGCCCGCGCGGGCTGGTGTTCCTGCACGGGGTGAGCGGCGGCGCGAAGGGCGCGGTGTCGATCCTGCCGGCGATCACCCCGCCGGGCTGGCGCGGGCTCGCGTGGGACATGCCGGGCTACGGCGCCAGCGCGCCCATCGACCCGGTGGATTTCGACGGCTACGCGGCGGCGGTGGTCGAGCTGCTCGACGCCGCGGGGCTCGATCGTGCGGTGCTCGTCGGCCACAGCATGGGCGGGATGATCGCCCTGCAGACCGTCGCGCGCTTTCCGGCGCGTGTGTCCGGGCTGGTGCTGGCGTGTTGCACGCCGGCCTTCGGCGCGCCCGCGGGGCCGCTGCAGCAGGCCTTCCTGGCCCGGCGCATCGGCCCGCTCGATGAAGGCGCGACCATGCGCGACATCGCGGTGGACCTGATCCCGACGATGGTCGGGCCGGATGCCGACCCCGAGGTGCTACATGCCGCCGTCGACGTGATGGCCGACATCCCGCCCGACAGCTACCGCGCCGCCATGCGGGCGCTGGTGCGCTTCGATCAGCGGGCCTCGCTCGCGTCCATCGACGTGCCGGCGCTGGTGGTGGCGGGCCTGCACGACCAGGTTTCGCAGCCGCAGGTGGTGCGCCGCATGGCCGACATGATCCCCGAGCGGCGCTTCGTGGCGCTGGATGCCGGCCACCTGGCGCCCTTCGAGGTGCCCGAGGCGTTTGCCGCCCAGGTGCAGCGCTACCTGGCCGATCATATCCCTGTCACCTGAGCCCCGCAGGCTTGCCGCTTTTTGCCATCGCCATGAACGAGAGCCCCTTCAAAGGCAAGACCGGCATCACCCGCGTGTGGAACGCCTTCCACTACTCGATGGCCGGCCTCGCCGCCGCCTATCGCAACGAAGACGCCTTCCGCCAGGAGGTGTGGCTGGCCGCGGTGCTGGTGCCGCTGGCCCTGTGGCTGCCCGCCAGCGGCATCGGCAAGGCGCTGATGATCGCCAGCGTGCTGCTGGTGATCCTGGTCGAGCTGGTCAATTCTGCCGTCGAGGCGGCGGTGGACCGCATCTCCTTCGAGCAGCACCACCTCGCCAAGCGCGCCAAGGACATCGGCAGCGCGGCGGTTTTCGTGGCGCTGGTGAATGCGGTGGTAGTCTGGGGGCTCGTCCTGTTTGGTTGAATCTCCCATGAAGCCCTCCCGCAAACCCTGCGTCAATTGCACCTGCGCCACCACCGGCTTCTGCCCGCGGGGCGTAGGCGCCAACATCCCGCCCGAACTCGCCGCCGCCCAGCCCGCCGCGCCGGCAAAGAAGCCCTCGGCCGCCGAACTGCGCCGCGAGCAGCTCCGCCAGCTGCCTGGCAACCGCAAGAAGATGCGTTTCTGAGCGGCCGCGGGCAACGCGCCCGCGCCGCTTGTCACCCTCAATCATCACCCGCCGCACCCGTCCCGCCATGGAACAGACCCACGCCATCTCCGCCCTCGTCATCCACCGTCTCGCCCGCCTCGGCGAAGGGCCATCCCGCGTCCAGCCCCGGCCGGCGCCCAATGTCATCGACGCGCCGGCGGTGGGCCTGATGGAGCGCCTGTGCCGCCACTTCGCCGAGCGCCCGGGCAAGGGCTACGGCTGCTTCGAGCAGGACGAGCAGAACTTCCCGATGATCAACCTGGTGCGCCGCTACACCCGTGACGGCAGCCTGGATTTCCCCGCCTTCAGCGCCGAGGCGCTGGCCCACCTGCAGCAGCGGGTGGATGAGGACGCGGTGGAGGAGGCCGGCTTCCTGGTCATCGCCCGCGCCACCATCTTCGGGGCGGACTGCCTGTACTTCGCGCTCTTGCAGGAAACCGTCGGCTCGGTGATCGACGACGGCCTCGCCATCCACGACAACCCGCATCTCGATTTCTCGGGCCTGCAGGTGGCCGGGCGCATCGACCTCACCGCCTGGCAGGCCGGCGCCGAGCGCTACATCGCCTTCCTCAAGGGCCGCGGCGACGTGGCCGGCTGGTTCAAGCGTTTCCTCGGCTGTACCGACGTGGTCATCGCCCTCAAGGAAACCAAGAAGCTCGTCGAGACGCTCACCCACTTCGCCGACACCCAGCAGCTCGAAGCCCCGGCCCGCGACGAACTGCTGGAGCGCGCCCACCTGGTGCTCGAAGAGATGCACGAGAGCGGCGCCCCGCTGGACCTCGCCAGCGTGGCCGAGCAGGTCTTCCCCGACGCGCCCCAGAAGCTCGTCGAGCGCCTGCAGGACGAGGCGGCCGATCTCGCCACCGGCTTCGTCCCCGACAAGCGCGCCCTGCGTCCGCTGATCCGCTTCAAGGCCGCAGCGCAAGACTGGAAGCTGGAATTCGAACGCGCCGGCCTGCGCTCCGGCACCGTCCAGTACGACCCGGCCAACAACACGCTGGTCCTCACCGACGTGCCGGAAGGGCTGCGGAAGGTGTTGATGGAGGGGTGAGGACGGGAGTGGGGAGTAGGGAGTAGGAAGTAGGAAGTAGGAAGTAGGAAGTAGGAAGTAGGAAGTAGGAAGTAGGAAGTAGGAAGTAGGAAGGTTGGCGGGCTTCCAATCCATTCGCCGGCCTGTTCCTGCAGGCGGCGCTCCTGATTCAGAACGCTATCCGCGCACGAACTTCACCGGCGCTTCCGCCGGGCGGGTTTCGTCGCCCAACACCCGCGCCCGCAGCTGCCCGCAGCCGCCTTCCACATCCTGCCCGGCCGAGTTGCGCAGCTTGGTGAGGATGCCGCGGCGGTGGAGCTGGCGGGCGATGTCGGCGGCCTTGTCCCACGCCGGGCGGCGGAAGGGCAGGTCGGGCACCGCGTTGTACGGGATCATGTTCATGATCGCGTACTTGCCCGCGAGCAGGCGCACGATGCCGTCGAGCTCTTCCGGCGTGTCGTTCACCCCGTCGATCAGCGTCCATTGGTACTGGATCGGATAGCCGGTGCGGCGGGCGTAGGTTTCGCCCAGCTCCACCAGCTCGTCCGGGCTGATGCGCGGAGCCTTGGGGAGCAGCTCGAAGCGCAGATCCGCGCGGCTGGTGTGGAGTGACAGCGCCAGCGCCGGCTTGACCGTGAGCGTGGGCAGGCGCTCGAAGACGCGGTGGTCGCCCACCGTCGAGAACACCAGGTTCTTGTGGCCGATGCCGCCCTCGGTGCCGAGGAGCTGGATCGCCTCGATCACGTTTTCCATGTTGTGGGCGGGCTCGCCCATGCCCATGAAGACCACCTTCTTCACCGCCCGCTGGCGCCGCGCCAGCACCACCTGGGCGACGATCTCCGCGCTGCCCACCTGACGCAGCAGGCCGTCCCGGCCGGTCATGCAGAACACGCAACCCACCGCACATCCCACCTGACTCGACACGCACAGGCCGTCGCGGGGGAGCAGCACGCTCTCCACCGTCTGGCCGTCGGGCAGCTGCACCAGCAGGCGCGCCGAGCCGTCCTCGGCCGGGTGCTCGGAATGCAGCCGGGCGAGGCCGTCGAGCTCGGCGGTGAGCGCCGGCAGGGCGTCGAGCACCGCCTGGGGCAGGTTCGGGCCGCGCCGGGCCGGGCCGGCGGAAAGGGGCAGGGCGTGCGTCCAGGCGCGCAGGACGCGCTGGATGTGCACGGGTTTGGCGCCCAGATCGGCAAGGCGCTGGCGGAGATGTTCGATGCGCATGAGGGGCCGAATGATATGCCTTTTCCGCTGCCGTTTCAGGGGTTTGGCGTCGACGCATGCCCACCCGGCCGGCGTGCGCCGTGCCCTTGTCCGCCCGCCCGCGCCGCCATGTAGGCAAAACCCCTATCGATTATGTCTTATTTGACAAATTTGAGGTATTGAGTCTGGCGTGGTTCCCATTTTGAGCATCGCCAAGGTGGCCGTTGATCAGCAAAATATCGTTGATATAAAACATAAAAATGTTCAAGGCGCGGCCTTGGAGTGGCATTCCAGGGCAAGGGCCGACAATCATCAATAAATGCAAATTTGAAAAAAACGAGAAAGATGGTATTTTTGCGTCCGTTCAGGGCTCGATGAAGTTGGTGACAGGTCGCTTTTTGGCCTGCCGGTGCCCGTCAGCCACAGATTGCCGAGGTCCATCTTGCATAGCCAAACCCACCCGACGACCCTTGCCGTCCTCGCCCTGGCGCTCGCCAGCGGCATGGGCGCCGCCCAGGCCCAGACCGCCGCCCCCGATGCGGGCTCACTGATGCAGCAGATCGAGCACGGCCAGCAGCCCAGCCTGCCCCAGGTCCGCCGACCGAGCGTTGCCCCTCAGCCCGAGATGAAGCCCGTCAGCGGCATGGTCATCACCGTCAGCCGCTTCCGTTTTGCGGGCAACACCCTCATCGACGAGAGCCGCCTGCAGCCGGCAGTGGCCCCGTGGGTTGGCCGCCCGCTGGATTTCAGCGAGCTGCAGAAGGCCGCCGCCGCGGTCGCCGCCGTGTATCGCGAGGCCGGCTGGGTGGTGCGCGCCTACCTGCCCAAGCAGGAGATCGAGAACGGGGTGGTCACCATCCAGATCGTCGAGGCCGTGCTCGGCAGCGTGCTGATCGAAGCCCCCGAGAGCCTGCGCCTGTCCCCCGAGGTGGCGCGCCGCATGGTGTCCGCCGCCCAGCAGCCCGGCCAGCCCCTCAACGCCGAGGCCGTCGACCGCGCCCTGCTGCTGGTGGACGACCTGCCCGGCGTGACCGTGCAGGGCAACCTGAAGGAAGGCACCAACGACGGCGAGACCGACCTGCTCCTCAACATGGAGCCGGAGCCCTTCCTGAGCGGCGATGTGGGCGTCGACAACACCGGCGCGCGCTCCACCGGCGGCAACCGCGTCACCGCCTCGCTGTATGCCGGCAGCCCCTTTCGCCTGGGCGACCAGATCGGGGTGAACCTCATCAAGAGCGAAGGCAGCGAATACCTGCGCGGCGCCTGGTCGCTGCCGGTCGGCAACCAGGGCTGGCGCCTCGGCGCCAACTACTCGGGCCTGCGCTACGACGTGGTGACGCCGGAGTTCTCCAGCTACAAGCTGCGCGGCCACTCCAGCAGCGCCGGCGTGGATGCCAGCTACCCCATCGTGCGCAGCCGGATGAAGAACCTCTACCTGCGCCTGGCCTGGGACCACAAGACCTACTTCAACGAATCCCGCGACGCCACCACCAGCGACTACGGCATCAACGTGGCCAGCGTGGGCCTGTCCGGCAACGCCTTCGACAGCCTCGGCGGCGGCGGTGCCACCACCGGCGGCCTGACCCTTTCGTCGGGCAAGGTCGATCTGGGCGGCTCGCCCAACCAGGTTTCCGACGCCGCCGGCGCCAACACCCAGGGCACGTATCAGATCTACCGCTACGCGCTCAACCGCCTGCAGGCGATCACCCCGGACCTCACCTTCTTCGCTGCCTGGAGCGGCCAGATGGCCAGCCGCAACCTGGATTCCGGCGAGCGCTTCTACCTGGGCGGCGCCAACGGCGTGCGTGCCTACCCGGCCAGCGAGGCCGGCGGCTCCGAGGGCGATCTGATCAACCTCGAGCTGCGCTACCGCCTGCCCGCCAACCTGTCCCTCACCGGCTTCTACGACTGGGGCCGGGTCAAGGTCAATCACAACAACGACTTCACCGGCGCCGCTGCCAAGAACAGCCTGGAACTCCAGGGCGCCGGCATGAGCATGGCCTGGGCCTCGCCCTTCCGCGCCAACTTCCGGCTCACCTGGGCCCACCGCATCGGCACCAACCCCAACCCGACCGCCACCGGCAAGGACCAGGACGGCACCAAGGCCATGAACCGCTTCTGGTTCATGGCCACGCTCCCGTTCTGACCCGCCCCGCGATCCGCCTCCGACTTCCCGTTCCCTCCCAGCCTACGGACCACAACACCATGACCACTCTGCTCTTCTACAAGAACGTCGTCGCCCTCGACCGCAACCAGCACGCCGCCCTCAAGCTCAAGCCCGCCGACAGCCTCGACTTTGCCGGCCACGCCACCAGCCTGCCCATCGTCATCGGCGAGTTCGCAGAAGTGGCCCGCCAGAGCCCGATCGCCTTCCTGCGCGTCGAGAACGGCGACCTGGTGCCGGTGGCGCTGGTCGGCCTGCCCGGCGGCCGCAACCTGTACGTGAACGACGACGGCAAGTGGACCGCCCCGTACATCCCGGCTTTCGTGCGCCGCTACCCCTTCGTGTTCGCCGAGACCGGTGAAGACCAGCTGACCCTGTGCGTCGACCGCGACTTCGAAGGCTTCAACGAAGCCGAGGGCGAGCCCCTGTTCGACGCCGGTGGCGAGCCGGCCGCGCCGATCCAGGGCGCCCTCGAGATGCTCACCGAGTTCCAGCGCCAGAACGTCCTCACCCGCCAGTTCGTCCAGCACCTGGAAGAGGCCGGCATCCTGATGGAAGCCCAGGCCAGCGCCGCCCTCAACGACGGCCGCAACTTCACCCTGCAGGGCCTGCTGGTGGTCGATGAGGCCAAGCTGCGCGAGATCCCCGAAGACACCCTCAAGGCATGGTTCGCCACCGGCGAGCTGGGCCTGATCTACGCCCACCTGCTGTCCCTGGGCAACCTGCTCGAACTCCTTCGCCGTCAGCCCGCGCCCACCGGCCTGGCCAACTGATCCGGCTCCCCCCGCACCCCCACGTCACCTGAAATCCGAACTCTGAAGGAGCGCTCCCATGAACGGGCATGCATCGATGAACCGAATCTACCGTCTTGTCTGGAGCCATCGCCACGATGCCTGGGTCGTTGTTGCGGAAATCGCGCGCGGCCGCGGCAAGTCCAGCGGCGTGACGGGTTCGGAAGCCCGGGTGGGCGGCGCCGCCGCCGCAACGGTGACGGGGGAGGGCGCGGGGCGCTGGCGTGAGCGATTGCTGGGTGCGGCGCTGCTCACCCTCGGGATGAACGCCTTCGCGGCCCCGCCGGCTGCCGGCCAGCTGCCCACCGGCGGCAACGTGGTGGCCGGCCAGGCGGCGATCAGCCAGAACGGCGCCCGGATGGACATCAACCAGGCCTCCAACCGCGCGGTGATCGACTGGAGCACCTACAACGTGGGCGCTGCGGCCCAGGTGAACTACAACCAGCCGTCCGCCGCGTCGGCCACCCTCAACCGGGTGATGGACACCCAGGCCTCGCAGATCCTCGGCAAGATCACCGCCAACGGCCAGGTGGTGCTGGTCAATCCGAACGGCGTGTACTTCGGCAAGGGCTCCAGCGTGGATGTGGGCGGCCTGGTGGCCTCGACCCACGACATCGCCAACGCCGACTTCATGGCCGGCAAGTCCAGCTTTGCCCGCAACGGCAGCACCGGCAGTGTCGTCAATGAAGGCGAGCTGCGTGCCGCGCTGGGCGGCTACATCGCCCTGCTGGCGCCGGAAGTGCGCAACGAAGGCGTGATCGTCGCCCAGATGGGCACCGTCGCGCTGGCCTCGGGCGAGCGCGTCACCCTGCAGTTCGACGGCAACAACAGCCTCGCCGGCATCGTCGTCGAGCCGTCCAAAATCAAGGCCCTGGTCGAGAACAAGGGCGCCGTGGTGGCGCCGGGTGGCGTCATCATCCTGTCCGCGCGGGCCGTGGACCGCCTGCAGGGCGGCATCGTGCGCAACAGCGGCAAGCTCGAAGCCACCGGCCTCGCCATGAAGGGCGGCAAGATCGTCCTGGAAGCCTCCGACCGCGTTGAAAACACCGGCACCGTCAGCGCCGACGCCGGCCGCGACGGCAGCCCGGCGGGCGAGGTGAGCGTCACCGCGCCGGTGGTCGTTAACAGCGGCACCATTTCCGCCAAGGGCGCGCCGGCCACCGAACCCGTGGTGGCCGGCGCCAGCCGCAGCGGCGGCCGCGTCAGCATCACCGCCGACACCGTCACCCAGACCGCCACCGGCAAGCTGGATGTCTCCGGCGCCGACAAGGGCGGCGAAGTCACCGTCAAGGCCGCGCAGGACGTGGCCGTCTCCGGCGCCGTGGATGCCACCGCCGAAGAAGGCGAGGGCGGTGCCGTCCACGTCGAGGCGGGCAACAACATCAGCCTCTCCGCCGCCACTGTGGACGTCTCCGGCCTCCTCACCCGCGGGCAGATCCGCCTCGACGGCGGCCAGCCCAAGGCGCCCACCGCGCCGGCCGACAACACCCCGCCGACCACCGCCATCCTCGACAGCAGCAGCCTGCGCGCCGGCAGCCGTCGCGGTCGTGGCGGCAGCATCACCCTGACCGGCGATCACGTCGGCCTGTTCGACGGCGCCGAGCTCGATGCCTCCGGCGCCACCGGCGGCGGCAGCGTGCTGGTGGGCGGCGACTACCAGGGCAAGAACCCCGACATCGCCAACGCCCAGGCCACCTTCGTGGCCGAAGGTGCGGTGATCCGCGCCGACGCCACCGACACCGGCAACGGCGGCAAGGTCATCGTGTGGGCCGACGGCAACACCCGCTTCCTCGGCCAGATCAGCGCCCAGGGCGGCGCGAATGGCGGCGACGGCGGCTTTGCCGAAGTCTCCGGCAAGGGCGTGCTGGACTTCCGCGGCCAGGTGAACTTGCTGGCTGCAGCCGGCCGCGCCGGCACCCTGCTGCTCGACCCGTACAACCTCACCATCAGCAGCGGCGCCGACACCATCGCCTCGGGCTTCGACGCCGACGGCGACGACTCGGTGCTCAACGTCGCCACCCTGCAGAACGCGCTGGCCAACGGCAACGTCACCGTCACCACCGGCAGCGGCGGCAGCCAGGCAGGCAACATCACCGTCGCCAACACCCTGGGCTGGTTCTCGAACTACTCGCTGACCCTCACCGCCGCCAACAACATCACCGTGAACAGCGGCGTCTCGATGATCGCCGCCGGCAACGGCAACATGATCCTCACCGCCACCGGCGGCGCCCTCAGCAACGCCGGCACCGTGCGCACCTACGGCGGCAACCTCACCGTCGTCGCGGGCGGCGCGGTCTCCGGGGCTGGCGTGTATGACGTGGCCGGCACCGCCAGCTTCAGCGCCGGCGGCAACATCGGTCTCACCACCGCCAGCAACCGCTTCGTCGGCGCGGTGTCGCTCGACACCACCAGCGGCAGCGTGCAGTTCACCAACTCGGTGGCCACCGTGCTCAACGGCGCCAGCGCCACCAGCGGCGTCACCATCGCCTCGGGCGGCTCGATCACCACTGGCGGCTCGGCCACTGGCCTCGACAGCGGCAGCGGCGCGCTGACCCTGTCCACCGCCAGCGGCTCCAACGGCTCGATCACTTACACCGGCAACGTGCACGCCGGCGGCGACACCAGCGTGTCGGCCGATGGCCTGGGCGCCATCTCCCTGGCCCACATCACCGGCGCGGTGACGGTCGTGTCGGCCTCGGCCGGCGGCGCGATCACCCTCGGCGACAGCAGCACCGGCGCCGTCACCCTCGATTCGGCCAGCGGCAACGTCATCAGCGGCACCGCCGGCAGCGCCGGCCAGGCCAGCGGCACGGTGTCGGTCACCGGCACCTCGATCACCCTGAACGACCCGATCCGCACCAAGGGCGGCCGGGTCAACCTCACCGCCACCAGCGGCGACGTGACCGCCCTCGCCGGCGCCAACATCGTCACCACCGCCGACGGCGACACCGGCACCGCGTCCGGCGTGGTCAGCGTGACCGCCCAGGGCAACGTGACCCTGCAGGCCATCACCACCACTGGCGCCAACAACCTGCTGGGCGTGGGTAGTAACGCCGCGGCGGTGGGCATCACCGCCACCACCGGCGACGTGAACGTGGGCGCCATCACCACCTCGGGTGGCGACGCGACCCCCGAGGCCTCCAACCCCACCAACCGCAACGGCGGCAATGCCGGCAACATCATCATCGGCGCCCCCGGCAGCGGCAAGAAGATCTACCTGAACGGCGACCTGCTCGCCATCGGCGGCGGCTACTCCGGCGCCAGCACCCAGGGCCTGGGCGGCTACATCGAGCTGCAGACCCCGACCATCCTCACCGCCAACCGCCTGCTGTCCACCGGCGCCACCTCGGGCAACATCTACGCCCTGTCCGCCATCGATTCGGACGGCACCGCCCGCAGCCTGACCCTCACCGCCGGCACCGGCGACGTGCGCCTGCGCGGCGTGGTCGGCGGCACAGCCCCGCTGTCGAGCCTCACGGTGTCCTCGTCGGCCAACACCACCGTCGAGAAGAACCTCACCACCAACGCCGCCGGCGGCGTGACCATCAACGCCAGCTACAACATCCACCTGGGCGACGACACCGTCACCAACGGCAGCGGCGCGATGACCGTGGACACCCGCAGCGGCAACGGCACGGTGACGCTCAACACCATCAACACCTGGCTGGACGACGCCGTCACCTTCACCCGCGGCAGCGGCGCCATCAGCGTCTCCCAGAACCTCTACAGCAAGGCCGCCGAGCGCAACGACCTGACCTTCAACGGCACCGGCGGCGGCGCCGTCTCGGTGGGCTGGGACGTGGGCGGCGGCAGCGTCGGCGGCGCCAACAGCCTCGGCGACATCCTGGTCAGCACCGGCACCGACCTGAGCCTCAACCGCAATGTCTCGGCCAAGAGCCTGGTGGCGGTGAACAGCACCGGCCGCCTGCTCATCAACGGCAGCAACATCTACGCCCAGTATTACGACGGCGCCTCGGGTCTGCAGCTGCAGACCACCGGCAGCGCCAACAACGTGGCTGGCGACGAGAACGTCACCGTCTATGGCTCGGTCACCAGCACCGCCAGCGGCGCACCGATCAGCATCGCCGCCCCCAACGGCACGCTCACCCTCGCCAACTACGCCGACCTCACCACCGCCGCCGGCGCGATCACCCTCAGCGCCTCGGGCAACATCTCCAACGGCTACGACACCGACCTCACCAGCACCGGCGCCGCCATCACCGTCAGCTCCACCGCCGGCGCGCTCAACCTCACCGGCGACTACCTGGACATCACCTCCGGCGGCGGCCAGGTGAACCTCTCCGGCGTCGGCGTGACCTTCGGCAACACCGGCGCCGCCGGCATGGCCTCCAACGTGAACGCCGGCAGCGGCAAGATCCGCGTGAACGGCGGCGGCGGGCGCATCCTGTCTTACGGCACCCTCACCAGCACCGACGCCGACTCCAGCGGCACCTCGGCGATCCTGCTGCAGAACGCCTACGTGGCCAGCGCCAGCAGCGGGGCAGTGGTGATCCGGGCGGCTACCGCCACCGGCGGCACCCTCGAGATCGGCCAGCTCTCCGGCGGTTCGGCGGCCAGCAACGCCGACGTGCGCGGCGACGTGCTCCAGTACGACTCCGGCGCCAGCTACAGCGACACCATCAACATCAAGACCCTGAAGGTGGCGTCCACCACCACCATCAATGTCGGCGACAACTCCAACATCATCGACGAGCTGGGCGGCGTGACCCTCGGCGGCGCACTGACCATCCAGGCCAAGGGCCGCGTCACCGGCATGGCCCTCACCGGCGACGTCACCGCAACCGGGGTGGACATCCGCACGGGTGTGGGCGCCCTGGCCGTCGGCACCCGCAACATCACCGCCACCACCGGCAACGTGGTGCTGCGCGGCCGCGGCATCACCCAGTCGGCGGGCTCCACCATCTCGTCCACCGCCGGCACGGTCACCCTGTACGGCAGCGACTACGCCACCAACACCCTCGGTGATGTCACCCTCGCGGGCACCGTCAATGCGGGCAGCAACTCGAGCGCCGCGGTGACCATCGACGACACCGCCGCCGTGCAGCTGGGCGACATCACGGCGGGCGTCGCCGGCAATCGCGGCGGCCTGGTGCTCGGCAGCAACACCTACCAGAGCCTCAACGGTAGCGGCAACCACTGGCTGTACGCCAATGGCGCCGTGAGCCAGGCGGCCAACACCGCGGTCAAGGTCGGCGTCATCCAGGCCTTCCAGCTAGGCGGCCCGCTGAACCTCAGCAACGTCACCAACGAGATCGGCCAGGTCGGTTATGTGCGTCGCGGCGGCGCGATCACGATCTACGACAAGGATGTCGAAGGCAACGGACTGCTGCTGACCAACATCTACGACGGCAGCTACGACACCCTGCTCACGGCCACCACCGAAGGCGCGATGTCGCTTACCGGCACCAACCGCGGCAAGGGCATGGTGCTGACCGCCGGGGCTGGCGGCTTCACCGCCTCGGGCTCCATCGAGGGCCACCACGGCGGCGCCGGCAAGATCACCATCACCACCAGCGGTGGCGTCAACCTGACCAGCGGCACGATGTACGCCAAGGGTATCGAGATCTACTCGGGCAGCGCCGGCATCACCAATTCCGTGGATCTGCAGGCTCACCACGGCGGCGGCGGCGACCTGATCCTCGACGCGGGCGGCGGCAACGTCACCCTCAACAACCGGCTCTACAACAGCGGTTCGGGCAACGACATCTTCATCCTCGACGCCAACAACGTTCAGCTCAACAACATTGAGATGCATGGTGGCACCAAGCTGGTGCTTGGCGGCGTCGGCACCGGGGTGGGCGGCGCCGACGTGCCCCTCACCGGCAACGTCACCCAGACCAGCCGGATCTACTCCGACTCCGACACCACCGACGTGACCGGCGCGGTGACCGGCTCGGTCAACCTCAACGGAAGCAACGAGATCTACCGGCTCGGCTACTTCGCCACCGGCGGCAACTTCAACCTCTACGACGTCAACCGCAACCTGACCGTGGTCGGCGCCGTCTCGTCGGCCACCGGCAACGTCAGCATCTCCAACGGCAACTACGGCATCACCCTGGCCAGCACCGGCAGCCTCACCGCCAACACCGCCACCAAGTCGGTCAGCGTGGCCGGCTACGGCGGCAACACCAACGGCTGGGTCAACATCCAGGGCGCCATCAGCGCCGGCTCGGGCGGTATCGCCCTCACCGGCGGTGGCTCCATCACCAACAACAGCACCGGCACCCTGTCCACCGGCGGCAGCGCGATGATGCGTTCGGTGTACGGCAGCCTCACCCTCGGCGGCGACATCACCGCCGGCGCCAACGGCATCCAGCTCACCTCGGGCGGCACCATCACCCAGACCGCCGGCGTCCTCACCACGCCGGGCGCGGTCTCCGGCCCCGACCAGAGCGGCGGCACCTCGCCCACCTACGCCAACCCGTCGGCCCTGGGCGCGATCAGCCTCACCGGCAACAACGTGATCGGCAGCGTCGGCCCGTTCTACCTGAATAACGCCAGCGCCGGCGCCTTCAGCCTCAACGACACCACCGGCGGCCTGACCCTCACCGGGGCGATCAAGACCTCCACCGGCAACGTCACCCTCACCACCAACGGCGGCGCCCTCAACCTCGCCACCTACGGCATCTCTGCCGGTGAATACGCCAGCGGCGGCGGCAACATCGCGCTCACCGGCCGCGGCATCATCCAGGCCTCCGGCAGCATCAACGCCACCGGCGGCAGCGTCGGCACCGGCCCGTCCACCGGCACCAGCGGCGGCACCATCACCCTCACCGGCCACGACGGCACTGCCGCCGGCGACATCGTGCTGAGCGGCACGGTGCAGACCGCCAGCGCCAGCGCCAGCGCCGTCACCATCCGCGGCACCAGCGCCCTGGCCCTGCCCAACATCAGCGCCCCCAACGGCGGCCTGGTGCTCGGCGACAGCACCCCGACCATCGGCGCCATCACCGGCGCGATCACCCAGAGCGCCACGACCTCGGTGGATATCAAGACCCTCAACGTCACCGGCGGCAGCTCGGCGGTGCTCGCCAACACCGGCAACAAGATTTTCCAGCTGGGTACCATCTCGGTGGGCGACAACGCCGCCGTCCAGTACGACTTCGACGCCTACGATTCCACCTCCGGCCTCTCGCTGACCCAGAGCATCACCAGCGCCGGCGGCCTGCGCCTGCGCACCGCCACCGGCGACGGCGCCAGCGGCGCGCTGGCCATCGGCGTGCGCAGCATCACCGCCCACGGCGACGTGTTCCTGGGCGGCGACAGCGTGACCCAGTCCCTCGGCTCCGTCATCGACGCCGACAGCGGCAGCATCCGCGTCGATGGCGGTGGTGGCACCTTCAACATCAGCCTTCTCGGTACCACCCAGACCACCAGCAGCGCCAGCTCCGCCATCGAGATCGTCGGCGCCACCAACGCCACCCTCAACGTGGTGTCGGCCACCGCCGGCACCGTGACCCTGGGCGTCAGCGGCAAGGAAGTCACCGGCACCGTCGCCCAGGTCGCCGACACCGGCACCCTGTCGGCCGCCACCCTGGCCGGCAAGGCCGGTGTGGTCACCCTCAACAAGACCTACCTGGACAACCTCGGCAGCTTCATCACCACCGGCGCGCTCACCCTGAAGGATCTGGGCGGCGCCGGCACCGCCGGCCTCAAGCTCACCGGCGACGTGGTGGCCGGTGCGGCCTCCAGCATCGAGACCACCGACGGCGTGCTCGACCTCGACACCCACGGCGTCGACGCCACCGGTGTCGACATGGTGCTGAAGGGCGTCGCGGTGTCCCAGACCACCGGCTCGTCGATCAAGTCCACCACCGCCTCGATCTTCGGCAACACCGGCAACATCACCCTCGACAGCGCCCTCAACGATTTCACCGGCCAGGTCACCGTCACCTCCACCGGCAGCCAGGTGTCGATCCGCGATGCCAACCAGCTGAGCATGAACGCCCTCACCGGCAAGCTGGCCCAGAGCACCTCGATCACCGCCATCGCCGGCACCCAGCTCGTGCTGGCCACCGAAAACCTCACCACCACCACCGGCAACATCGAGTTCCGCTCCCTCGACGGCAACCTCACCACCCCGGGCACCCTCACCACCGGCTCGGGCAGCGTCTCGCTGTACGCCACCACCTCGACCCCGGCGGTTGCCACCAACGGCAACGTGCAGGTCAACCAGACCATCACCACCGGCAGCGGCAGCGTGAATGTGGTCGCCCAGAAGGAGGTCAACCTCTCCAAGAGCGTGATCTCCACCAGCGGCAACCTGCTGCTCTCCGGCGACACCATCACCCACTCCACCGGCTCGGCCGGCGCTCCGCTGATGCTCCAGACCGGCGGCGCGGGCACCATCGACGTCACCGCCTCCGGCACCGGCGGCTTCGTGATGGGCCAGTACTACAGCTACCAGGCCGGCACCGGCACCATCTCCATCACCTCCGGCTCCACCGCCGATCTGGCCAACATCAGTTCCAGCGGCGCGGTCACGGTGGATGCGGTCGGCCTCGTCCAGCAGGTGGGGGCCGGCGCCACCATCGCGTCGGATTCGCTTGCGGTCACCACCACCAACAACGGCAGCGTCACCCTCACCAACGCCACCAACGACGTGGCCAAGCTGAGCCTGAAGAGCCGTAACGCCGGTGGCACCGCCGCCGGCAGCGGCACCATCACCTACAACGACGCCAACGGCTTCGCGGTGCGCCAGATCGAGACCGCCGGCAACGCCACGCTCACCGCCCACGGCGCGATCGCCACCGACAGCAGCGGCTACCCCGGCACTGTGGTCGCCGACACCCTCACGGTGAAGTCCCTCAGCAACAGCGGCGCCGACATCATCCTCAACGCCGCCGGCAACGACGTGAACAGCCTCACCGTCAAGGTGCGCGACGCCGCCGACGCGGCCATCGCCGGCAGCACGTCCACCCCCAGCGGCACCATCCGCTTCACCGACGCCGACGGCTTCTCGGTGACCAGCGTCGAAACCCTGGGCAGCACCGTGCTCAACGCCGCCGGCCCGGTCACCCAGACCGGCGCCATCCTGTCGGCCAAGCTGGGCCTGCAGGGCAGCGGCAGCTTCACCCTCAACGCCGCCAACACCGGCGTGCCCCTCAACGAGGTGAGCACCTTCGCCTCGGACGCCACCGGCGCGGTCAACCTGTCCAGCAAGCTGGCGCTGACCATCGGCTCCGTCAATCCGGTGGGCATCACCACCGGCGGCGCGTCCATCAGCCTGTCGGCGCCCAGCATCGACTCCGCCGGCCAGACCATCGACACCCGCAGCGCCACCCCGGGCACCGCCGGCGGCGCGGTGAGCCTCACCACCACCGCCACCGGCAGCACCGGCAACCTGCGCACCGGCAACATCATCACCTCGGGTTCCGATGCCGACATCGGCCTCGGCGGCGCCGGCGGCGACGCCGGCAACATCACCCTCACCACCGCCGGCGACACCCTCACCGTGGCGGGCACCCTTACCGCCCGCGGCGGTGCCGGCGATGGCGCCGGGGTCACCGGCAACAGCGGCACCGTGCGCCTCAACGCCGCGGCCGGCGCAGTCAGCCAGGCCGACGGCAGCAACGAGATCAACGCCGGCAAGCTGCTCATCAACGCCGCCAAGGCCTCCAGCCTGCTCGACACCGGCAACACCGTCGATCTGGTTGCGGCCAGGATCACCGGCGTCGGCGAAGGCTTCACCTACCGCAGCGGCGCCGACTACGCCGTGGGCGGCGGCGACGGCACCGTCACCGGCATCAGCACCCAGGGCGGCGCGGTCGATCTGGGCAGCAGCCCGGTGGCCGTCACCGTCAGCGAAGCCGTCTCCACCCGCGGCGGCAGCTTCAGCGCCACCGGCGTGGGCAGCTTCGACTCCTCCTCGGTGACCATCTCCACCCTCGGTGACATCACCTACGCCAGCGGCGCCTACCAGAACGGCGGGGCGATCCACGTCGCCACCACCGCCAGCGGCGGCAACGTGCACACCGGCACCCTGATCACCAGCGGCAGCGCCGGCGCCAGCGGCGCGTCGGCGGGCAGCGTCACCCTCATCGCCGACGGCGTGCTCACCACCTCCACCATCACCGCGCTGGGCCAGGGCACCGGCACAGGCGGTGCGGTCGATCTCACCGGCGGCAGCGGCGTGCATCTGGCCGGCTCCATCGACACCAGCGGCGGCGTGGCCGCCACCGCGGCGGC
>NZ_BSPX01000025.1:0-59998 GCF_030161255.1 Zoogloea oryzae | reverse complement strand
CCGTCGGGGGCGGCCGGCACCGGGGCGACGGCGGGTTCGGGCGCAGGCGCAGGCTCGGGCTGCGCGGCCGGGCTGGGTGCCGGAGTGCGCCGGGGAAGCCACTGGATCAGCGTGGCGTAGAGGGCAGCGGGGTCCACCGGCTTGGAGAGGTGGTCATTCATGCCGGCGTCCAGGCAGCGCTGGCGATCCTCGCCGAAGGCGTTGGCGGTCATCGCGACGATGGGCACATCCCGGTAACCCGCGCCGCGGATCGTCCGGGTGGCTTCGACGCCGTCCATCACGGGCATCTGCATGTCCATCAGGATCAGGTCGTAGGCGTCCCGGCCGACCTTGGCCACCGCCTCGGCGCCGTTGCAGGCCACATCCACCTTCAGGCCGACGCCTTCGAGGAGCGACAGGGCGACCTCCTGGTTGATCAAGCTGTCTTCCACCAGCAGCACATGGGCACCCGCGTGATCCCGGGCGATGGCGGTCTCACCGGGGAGTTGATCGAGGGGCATCGCTTCCTGGGCCGAGACCTGATTGAAGCGCGACTGGATCGCGTCGTGAAGATCGGAGAAGCTGACCGGCTTGGCGATCACCCCGCTCGCCCCACAGGCGCGGGCTTCCTCGCGCTTGCCGAGGCTGTCGCCAACGGTGAGCAGGATGCAGCGGGGCGCCGGACTGAGCCCCAGCTGACCGATCTGCGCCACGACCATGCTGCCGTCCATGCCCGGCATGCCGTCGTCCACCAGCACCAGATCGTAGGGGTCGCCGGCCGCCACCGCGCTCTTGACCTGCGTCAGCGCGTCGGCGCCGCAATCGGTGCTGGCAACGCGCATCCCCAGGGTGGTGAGCATCGAGCCCAGCACCTGGCGGGATGCGGCCAGATCGTCCACCACCAGCGCGTGGAGCGCCGGCAGCGGACGGGTGCGCCACACGCTGGTGGCGCCCTTGACGAAGCGCGCGGTGAGCCAGAAGTTGCTGCCCCGGCCGGGTTCGCTATCCACGCCGGCCTGACCGCCCATCAGGCGCGCCAGATGGCTGGTGATCGCCAGCCCCAGCCCGGTGCCACCGAAGCGCCGGGTGGTGGATCCGTCGGCCTGCTCGAAGGGTTTGAACAGGCGCTGCCGGACTTCGGGCTCGATGCCGATGCCGGTATCGATGACCTCGAAGCGCAGCAGCACCGAATCGTCGTTTTCTTCGTCGATCCGGGCGCTGAGCAGGATCACCCCCTGCTCGGTGAACTTGACCGCGTTGCCCAGGTAGTTGAGCAGCATCTGCCCCAGCCGGGTGGCGTCGCCGCGCAGCCGGTCGGGCACGTCGCCCATGTCCACCACCAGCTCGAGCCCCTTCTGGCAGGCCCGGTCGGCCACCAGGGCGCAGGCCTTGCGCACCACGTCCTCGAGGCGGAAGTTCACGTCGTCGAGGGTCAGCTTGCCGGCCTCGATCTTCGACAGATCGAGGATGTCGTTGATGATCGTCAGCAGGTGGCCGGCCGCGTCGCTCACCTTCTGCAGGCGAACCTGGGCTTCCTGGTCGGCCACGCTGCGGCGCAGCAGGTGGGTCAGGCCGATGATGGCGTTCATCGGGGTACGGATCTCGTGGCTCATGTTGGCGAGGAAGGCACTCTTCGCCCGGTTGGCCGCGTCCGACTGCTCCTTCGCTTCTTCGAGTTCGGCAGAACGCTGGGAGAGAATCAGATTGGTCTCTTCGAGCTGGCGGGTGCGCTCGGCGACCCGCTGTTCGAGCTGGTCGTGGTAGCGGGCCAGCTCCGCCTCAACCTGCTTGCGCTCGGTGATGTCCTGCTGGATGCTGAGGTAGTGGGTCACCTCGCCGCCATCCCGGAAGATCGGAGAGACGCGCGCAAACTCCACCCTCTCCTCGCCATTCTTGCGGCGGTTAATGAACTCGCCCTCCCACGGCTGGCCGGCCTTCAGCGCCGCCCACAGCGCGGTGTAGGTTTCGGGCGGCGTGAGGCCGGACTTCACGAAGCCCACCTGGCGCCCGATGGCCTCGTCGCAGGTGTAGCCGCTGGTCCGCTCGAAGGCGCGATTCACGTACTCGATGCAGCCGCGGGTGTCGGTGATGATCACGCTGGCCGGGCTCTGCTCCACCGCCAGCGACAGCTTGACCAGCTGCTCGGCGGCATGGCGCTTCTCGGTGGTGTCGCGCCACACGCCGGCCAGATACTGCCGACCGCGGATCTCGATGGGCCGGTAGCTCAGCTCCACTTCGCGGCAGCTCCCGTCGGCGCAGCGATGCTGGTGATCGACGTTGAGCCCCCCCTTGTGCGCGACGAGGTCGCGGATCACGCTCTTCACCTGCTCGGGGGTCAGCGTCGCCTGGATGTCGAGCGCCGTGAGCGCCGCGAAGGCCTCGCGCGAATACCCCAGCCCCTGACACGCCGCATCGTTGAACTCGACGAAGCGCAGGGTCTCGGTATCCAGCAGCACGATGCCGTCGGCCGCCTGGCTGACGATGGCGCTGAAGATCTCCTCCCGCTCCCGCAGGGCCTGCTCGTCGTGGCGCAGCTCGGTGATGTCGCGGGCGATGCCGAACACCCCCAGCACCTTGCCGGTCTCGTCGTGCAGCGGGCCCTTGGTGGTCTGGAAGATCAGCGTGCCGTGGGCGGTGGTCAGCGCCTCTTCCCAGGTGGCCACCGAGTCGGTCTCCATCACCACGCGGTCCTGCCGACGGATGGCGGCGGATTCGGCGGGCGGAAAGAACGTGTCGTCGATCTGCCCCACCAGCCCGGCCGGCGTGGTGCCCATGATCCGGGCCACCTCCCGGTTGGCAAAGAGATAGCGGCCTTCCTGATCCTTGGCGAAGATCGCATCGGTGGAGCCGTTGGCGATCGCGTCGAGCAGACGCAACTCGCGCAGCTGACGGGTCTGGCGTTCATCCCGCTCCCGGGCAATCACCAGCGCCCGGTGCTGGGACAGCAGCACCGCCGCCACGCCGATGCTGAGCAGTGCAAAGCCGGCAGCCAGGGCGATGGACCAGATGTAGCCGCTGGTCGGCGCCTTGATCTCGCTGACGTCGATCTTCACCACCAGCACCCAGTCGGTTCCTGGCACTTCGCGGGCCATGCCGACCACCGGAACGCCCCGGTAATCTTCGGCCTCGATGGGCACCCCCAGCGCCGCCGGCCCGCTGGCGATGCGCGCCGACAGGGTGTCCCGGTCATCGAGGGGCATCTGCTGGCCGAAAGGCGGCGACGGCGGGTGACGCAGCGGCGAAACCAGCCGCAGCTTGCCGTTCTCCCGCTGAAGCAGCAGGGTTTCGGCCGAGTCGCTGGGCACCGGCCAGCGCTTCAGGCTTTCGTAGAGGAAAACGGCCGGATCGGCCTGCAGGATCACCGCCACCGCGCGGCCGGCTTCCGGCATGCTCAGACGGGCGAGGAAATCCAGGGTCACCGGCACGGAGCCCTGGTCGCCTGGATCACCCAAAAAACGGATCGGCGCAGGCCCATCGGGGCGGGTCGCCACCCGCCGCGCCGCATCCAGCAACTGCGGGGCGGGCACGAGCTCGCCCCCCGTCTTCAGCACCACCTTGCCGTCGGCGTCCACCAGCGCCGCCTGGGCGTAGCGGTACGTGTCGCGAATCGCTTCGATGGCAGACAGCAGCGACGCCTTGGCCCGCCCGTCGTTATCCCGCTGCCACCGGGCAAGCAGCTCCCGCAGCCCGGCGTTGCGCTCGATCACCAGGGCGTCGCTCTGCCGCTCGTTGACCCACATCGCCAGTTGCCCGACCTTCAGGTCGGCAATCGCCTCGATGCGACGGTATTCCTCGGCCCGATGCTGCTTCACGATGAAGAGGACGCTCAGGTAACCCAGCGCGACCACGCCGATGGACAGAAGCACCAGCGGCAGCACCAGTGATCGCCAGCGTGCCAGCCCCGGCAGCGGTTCGGCCGGCGCGACGCCCGCGGCCCCCGACTGCGTGAGCCGCCGCAGCAGGCCCCACAGGAGCAGCGAGGTCACCCCCACGAAAACCCAGCCCTTGACCGTACTGGCCCGGTGGATTGCCTGGGGATCGGACAGCACGCTCGTCACCAGCAGATCCGAGAACAGGATCCACCCCGACGCGAACACCGCGTAGATCAGGACGACCCGGATGATCCGGCTATCCACGGGCGCGCACCCTCGCAGCGGATAGCGCGCCAGCGACCGTCGGGCAGACGGCAGCAACATGGGGCAGGTTCGGCATCAGGTGGATCACCGGGAGAGTCATTCCAGTTGCGGGGGTCATGGAGAAGCGGAAATCCGACGTACGCGTCACGTTGATCTGTCGGGTTATCGTCCCGGCAGGTGCCTTTCTTTAACGTGGCACCGAAGGCCGACACGGTCAAGGCATCCGCCCGCGTGACCGACGCCATGCCGACACGCTAAACTTTTGAATTCCCGCCGATCCGCCCGCACCGGAACGCCCGCCCATGCCCCCTGCCCTACCCCCGCTGCTGCGCCGTCTGCTGCCCTTTCTCGCCTGGCGCAGCCAGCTCGACGCAGCCACTGTGCGCAACGATCTGGTGGTCGGCTTCACGGTGGCCCTGGTGGCGATCCCCCAGGCCCTGGCCTACGCCCAGCTCGCCGGCCTGCCCGCCTACGTGGGGCTGTACGCGTCGCTGCTGCCCTCCATCGTCGGCGCCCTGTGGGGCTCGTCGGCCCAGCTCAACACCGGCCCGGTGGCCCTCACCAGCCTGCTCACCGCCGCCGCCCTGTCGCCCCTGGCCCTGCCCGGCTCCGAAACCTGGCTGCTGCTGGCCGTCCAGCTGGCGCTGCTGGCCGGCATCCTGCAGCTTGCCTTCGGGCTGCTGCGCCTCGCCCACTTCGCCGACCTGCTGTCGCACCCGGTGCTCCACGGCTTCATCAACGCCTGCTCGCTGCTCATCATCACCGCCCAGCTGCCCACCCTGCTGGGCCTGCCCTCGGCGGGGCAGAAGCCCTTCGTCGAGGCGATCGTCGACATCGTGCGCACGCTGCCCGACGTGCATCTGCCCTCCGCCGCCCTGGGCGGGCTGGCGGTGGCGCTGCTGCTGGTGCTCCAGCGCTTCAAGGTGGGCGGCCCCGGCGTGCTGGCGGTGGTGGCCGGGCTGGCCGCGGTGGGCTGGCTCGCAGACTTCGAAGCCACCGGCGGACGGGTCGTCGGCCAGCTGCCGGAGCAGACCCTCGCTTTCGCCCTGCCCAAGGCCGACTGGGCGCAGATCACCGATCTCCTGCCCTCGGCCTTCGTGCTGGCGCTGGTGAGCTTCATCGAGGCCATGTCGAGCTGCAAGCTGGCCTCAGCGCGCACCGGCCAGCGATGGGACGGCAACCAGGAACTCATCGGCCAGGGCCTGGCCAAGCTCACCGCCTCGGTGTGCCAGGCGTATCCGGTGAGCGGATCGTTCGGCCGCTCGGCCTTCCTGCTGGCGGCGGGCGCCCGCACCGGCGTGGCGTCGGTGGTGGGCGCGCTGGTGGTGCTGGGCGCGCTGCTGCTGGTGCCCGAACCCATCGCCCACGTGCCCCGGCCGGTGCTGGCGGCGGTGATCCTCGTCACCCTGGCCAAGCTGCTGTCCGTTGCCCAGTTGCGCGAAGCCTGGCAGGCCGGGCGCGACGACGGGCTGGCCGGCACAGTGGCCTTCGTGGCGACGCTGGCCTTCGCGCCCCATGTGGAGATCGGCATCCTCGCCGGGCTGTTCCTGTCGCTGGCGCTGCTGATCTACCGCAGCATGACGCCGCGGGTCGCCCTGCTGGGCCGCCACCCGGACGGCACCTGGCGCGACGCCGAACGCTTCAAGCTTCCGCCGCCCCACCCGCAGGTGGCGATCCTGCGCTTCGACGGCCCGCTGCACTTCGTCAACGCCGCCACCTTTGAAGACGCCGTGCTCGCCGCCTGCCGCGGGCAGCCGCAGATGGCGGTGCTGGTGCTCTCCTGCGCCGGCATCAACGCCATCGACGCCAGCGGAGTCGAGGCCCTGCGTCGCGTCCGCCGCCAGCTGCTGGCCGACGGCCGCCAGCTTGCCTGCTGCGGCCTCAAGAAGCAGGTCATCGACGTGCTGGAGCGCACCGGCCTGTGGGCCGACCTCGCGCCCCACGCCGCCTACCGCACCGAGGACGACGCCCTGCGCGAGTTTCTCCCGGGCCTCACCGGCGGCGACACCGCACCCGCCCCCCAGCGCCGCGGCTTCGAGTGGTAGCGCCGCTTTGTTGACCTGGATCGTTGTTCTGCGGGCCTTGCAGGCAGATACTTCCGGAATCTCGTGTTTCGGCTTTCAAAAATAACTGCAAAGGGAGCAAGCATGACACCTACCTCGGTCCGCGACATCCGCAACCTCACCCTCCTCGGCCAGTCCGGCAGCGGCAAGACCACGCTGCTGGAAAAACTGCTGGCCGCCGCAGGTGCCATCAGTGCCGCCGGGTCTGTCGAAAAGGGCGACACCGTCAGCGACTACGATCCGCAGGAAAAAGCCTTCGGTCACTCCCTGAACAGCGCCCTCGCCCACCTGGAATGGGCCGAGCACTGGGTCAACGTGCTTGATACTCCGGGCCTGCCCGATTTCCTCGGCCGCGCGCTGGCCACCCTGCCGGCGGTCGAGACCGCGGTGGTGGTCATCAACGCCGCCGCCGGCGTCGAGACCGTCACCCGCAAGGTGATGGACGCCGCCGCCGACAAGTGCCGGATGATCGTCGTCAATCGCATCGACGCCCCGGGCGTCGACTTTGCCGCCCTGATGGAGCGCATCACCGCCACCTTCGGCCGTGAATGCCTGCCAATCAACCTGCCCACCGCCGACGGCAGCCGCGTCATCGACTGCTTCTTCAAGCCCGACTACGACGCCCAGCCGGCCTTCTCCAGCGTCCGCGCCGCCCACGACAACATCGTCGATCAGGTGGTCGAGGTGGACGAAGACCTGATGGCCCTCTACCTCGAGCAAGGCGAATCCCTCCAGCCCGAGCAGCTCCACGATCCGTTCGAGATCGCCCTGCGCGAAGGCCACCTGATTCCCGTGTGCTTCACCTCCGCCCGCACGGGTGCCGGTGTCACCGAGCTCCTCGACATCATGGGCCGCCTGCTGCCCGACCCGACCGAAGGCAACCCGCCCCAGTTCCTGAAGGGCGAAGGCCCGGCCGCCGAAGCCGTCACCGCCACCACCGACGCCGACAAGCACGTCATTGCCCACGTCTTCCAGGTGAGCAACGACCCCTTCCGCGGCAAGCTCGGCCTGTTCCGCATTCACCAGGGCACCGTCACCCCGAGCACCCAGCTCTTCATCGGCGACGCCCGCAAGCCCTTCAAGGTCGGCCACCTGCTGCGCGTCCAGGGCAAGAACCAGACCGAGATCGACGTGGGCATCCCCGGCGACATCTGCGCCGTGGCGCGGGTGGACGACATGCACCGGGACGCCGTGCTGCACGATTCCCACGACGAAGACCACTTCCACCTCGCCCCGCCGCGCTACCCGCAGGCCGTGTTCGGCCTGGCGCTGCAGCCCGAGAAGCACGGCGACGAGCAGAAGCTCTCCGAAGCCCTGCACCGCCTGCTCGACGAAGACCCCTGCCTCACCGTCGAGCACAACATCCAGGCCAAGGAAACCGTGATCCGCGGCCTCGGCGACGTGCACCTCAAGACCGTGCTCGAAGCCCTCAAGACCCGCTGGAACCTCAGCCTCGGCACCCGCCCGCCGGCGATCCCCTACCGCGAAACCATCGCCGGTTCGGCCGAAGCCCGCTATCGCCATAAAAAGCAGAGCGGCGGCGCCGGCCAGTTCGGCGAGGTCGCCCTGCGCGTCGAGACGCTGGAGCGGGGCGCCGGCCTCGAGCTTGCCGACGAAGTGAAGGGCGGCACCATCCCCTACAACTTCATGCCGGCCGTCGAGAAGGGCGTGCGCCAGGCCATCGCCGAAGGCGTGATGGCGGGCTTCCCGCTGCAGGATCTGAAGGTAACGGTGTTCGACGGCAAGCACCACGCGGTCGACTCCAACGAAATCTCCTTCGTCACCGCCGCCCGCCACGCGGTGCAGGAAGCCGTCCAGGGTGCTCGCCCGGTGGTGCTGGAGCCGCTCATCACCCTCACGGTGCGGGTGGCCGACGAGCACTTCGGCGGCATCAGCGCCGAGCTCTCCGGCCGCCGCGGCCGTGTCACCGGCACCGACAGCCCGCAACCGGGCTGGACGGAGATCACCAGCCAGGTGCCGATGGCCGAGATGGAAGGTTTCGAGTCGCGCCTC
Source organism: Zoogloea oryzae (assembly GCF_030161255.1). Lineage (NCBI taxonomy): Bacteria > Pseudomonadati > Pseudomonadota > Betaproteobacteria > Rhodocyclales > Zoogloeaceae > Zoogloea > Zoogloea oryzae. The sequence goes on along the minus strand of NZ_BSPX01000025.1, from coordinate 51,807 downwards.
AAGTCGATCAGCGGCGGCGACGGCAGCTGCAGCATCGCCTTCAGCCACTACGAGCCCGCCCCCAACGACGTCCAGCAACGCCTCGCCCGCGAACATCAGGGCAAGCGCGGCGGCGAGCAGTAAGCGTCACCCGGGGCGCCGGCCGGCGCCCCTTCAAAACAAAAACAGCAACAATGAGTCAATCATTGTTGCTGTTTTTGCATCAAATCCGCTCTTCGGAAACTAGAGCATCCGGGCAAACTCGTCGACGCTGACCGGCGGCGAGAACAGGTAGCCCTGCCCCTCATCGCAGCCCAGCCGACGCAGCACCTCCAGCTGCGCCTCAGTCTCGATCCCCTCGGCCACCACCGAGCAGCCGAACAGGTGGGCGATCACGATGATCGTCTCCACCAGCTTCTGATCGTCGGCGTCGTGGCCGATCTCGCGCACGAAGCTGCGGTCGATCTTCAGCTCCGACACCGGCAGTGATTTGAGATACGACAGCGACGAATAGCCGGTGCCGAAATCGTCGATCGACACCCCCACGCCCGCCGCGCGCAGCGCCCCCAGGCGCGCCTGGGCTTCCTTCAGGTCGTGGATGAAGCCGGATTCGGTCACCTCGATCTTGATCCGCGCCGGCGGCAGGCCCGATTCGGCCACGCGCCGCAGCACGCCCTCCACGAAGCCGTCGTGCTGGAGCTGGCGGCTCGACACGTTGAGGGCCAGGGCGAAGTCGTCGGCCAGCCGGCCGGCGTCGTGCCAGCCGCGCAGGTGGCGGATGCCCTCGTCCAGCACCCAGTCGCCGATGGCGAGGATGTCGCCGGTCTCCTCGGCCAGCGGGATGAACAGATCCGGCCGCACCGCCCCGACGCTGGCCGAGTGCCAGCGCAGCAGCGCCTCGGCGCCGATCAGGCGGCGGCTGGCGAGGTCGATCTTGGGCTGGAACACCAGCGCCAGCTCGCCGCCGGGCACCGCCTGCTTGAGCGCCTGACGCAGCTGCCGGCGCCGCACCAGCGCTTCGTCCAGCCCTGGCCCGTAACGCCCCACCACGCCCGCAAAGCGCGCCGGAATCGCCGCCGCAGCCTTGCGCAGCAGGTCTTCCGATCCGGCAATGCCGTCGCTGGAATGGGCGATCCCGATGCGGATCGGCGTGGCGAGCAGCAGGTCGTCCACCCGGTGGTCGCCTTCGAGCAGGCGCAGCAGGCGCTGGGCGGTCTTCTCCAGCGCCGCCGGGTCGTCCGAAGGCTGGACGAGCACGAGCTCGCTGCTCCCCCAGCAGCCGACGATGCCGCCCTGCGCCACCGGGCTGCCGCCCGCCAGCTCCCCCAGCGACTGGAGCAGTCGCTCGGCGGCAGGGTAGCCCTGCAGACGGGCGATGTCCTCCACGTCGTCGGCCACGATGAAGAACACCGCCACTTGCCGCGCGATGGCCAGCAGGCCATCCACCTTGGCCAGCACCGCCCGCCGGTTGGGCAGGCCGGTGGCGCTGTCGGTGAGGGCGATGCTGCGCAGCTCGGCGGTCTGGCGATCCACCAGGGTCTGGAGCAGCTCGGTCTGGCCGCGCAGATCGCGGGACTGGCAGTGGGCCACCAGGATGTTGTGGATGCGCTGCTGCACCTCGCCCTGGTCGAAGGGCTTGTTGAGGAAGTCGATGGCGCCCAGCTCAAGGGATTCGGAGCGGGTCTCCCGGTCGGTCTGGGCGGTGAGCACGATCACCGGCGGCGCCATCACGCCCAGCTGCCAGCGGATGTGGCGCAGCACGTCGAAGCCCGACAGGTGCGGCATGCGGATGTCGAGCAGCACCAGATCGGGCGGGCAGCGTTTGATCTCCGGCGCCACCTCACGAGGATCGGTGAGCCCCAACGTATTGCGATAGCCGGCGTCGTCGAGGATGTCCAGCAGCAGCTCGACGTTGGCCGGGGTGTCGTCCACCACCAGGATGCGGGCGTCGGCGAGGTAGTCTTCAAGCATCGGGCGGATTTCCCAGGTGGTGTTCGAGCACCGCGTACAGACGGGCAAAGTCCAGCGGCTTGGTGAGGTAGTCGGCAAAACCGGCGGCGAGGCCCCGCTCCACGTCGGCGGGCAGGGCGTTGGCCGACAGCGCCACCACCGGGATGTGGCGGGTTGCGGCGTCGGCCTTGAGGGCGGCGAGCGCGGCGTAGCCGTCCATGCCGGGCAGGTTGATGTCCATCAGGACCAGCGCCGGCTGCTCGGCCCGGGCCAGCTCGATGCCCAGCGCGGCCTCGTGGGCGCAGCTGAGCTGGGCCCGGGCGAAGTCCTCGAAGATGTCGGTCATCAGGCGCTGGTTGGCCGGGTTGTCCTCGACATAGAGCACCCGCGGGCGCAGGGCCTCGTCGTCGTCCGCCAGGGGCTGGGCGGTGGCCGGCGCCACCATCGGCACCGCCTCGTCGCCAGCCGCCAGGGGCAGCTCGAACCAGAAGCAGCTGCCTTCGCCGTGCACGCTGCTCACGCCCACCTGCCCGGACATCTGCTCCACCAACTGCTTGGTGAGCGCCAGCCCGACGCCGGCGCCTTCGATCACCGAATGTTCGGCACCGATGCGGTTGAAGGGCTGGAACAGCTCGCCGATCCGGTCGGCAGGGATGCCGATGCCGGTGTCGCGCACCTCGACCCGCAGGCCCCCATCTTCCACCGGCGCCCAGCCCAGCTCGACCCGGCCGCCGTCGCGGTTGTACTTGATGGCGTTGGACAGGAAGTTGATCAGCACCTGCTTGGTCCGGGTGTAGTCGGCCAGCACCCGGTGGCGCGCGGCGGAGGCCGGCGGCAGGCGGATGTCGATGCCACGGGCCTCGGCCAGGGTGCTCACCGAGGCGACGGATTCCTCGATCACCGCGGCGATCTCCACCGGCTCGATGGAAAACACCAGCCGGCCGGCCTCGATGCGGGCGAGGTCGAGGATGTCGTTGATGAGGGTGAGCAGGTGCTGGCCGCTTTTCAGGATCTGCTCCACCTGTCCGGCCTGGCGCTCGGGCAGCGGCTGGCGGCGGTTGTTCAGCAGCAGCTGAGAGAAGCCGATGATCGAATTCATCGGCGTACGCAGCTCGTGGCTCATGGACGACAGGAACTCGGTCTTGGCGCGGCTGGCCTGGGCCTGTTTCGCGTGGGCGATCTCCAGCTCGCGGGTGAAGCGGGCCTGCTCGTTGATCCGGCGGTACAGGTTGATGAGCAGCGCGCAGGTGGCGGTGAAGGGTTCCAGCCAGGCCAGCAGCTCTTCGTCGACCTTGTTGCGGGAGTTGGAGATGGCGTACATGCCGATCACCTGGCCCTGATCCACGATGGGCACGCCCAGGTAGTTGTGGAGCGGCGGATGGCCGTGGGGAAAGCCCGTTCGGCGGGTCTCCGCCCCGAGGTCGTTGGTCATCACCACCTCGCCGCCGGCAAACACGCGGCCGAGCATGGAATCCGGGTTGGTGAGCATCATGTCGCCGGAGCTGAGGCGCTCCATCAGCCGGCGCGAATCCTCGTTCCACGACAGATCGGTGATGGCGTGGATCTTCAGCCCGGGCCTGCCCTCCACCGGCACCACCTCGCCGATCAGCGCGTAGTCGCTGCCGGTCAGGTCGCACAGGGCGTCTTTCAGGAAGGACCACAGCTGGTCGCTCGACATGAGCGTGGCGAAGTCGGTCATGCCCCGGTGCAGCACATGCAGCAGGCGGTGCTGGGCCTGCTCGCGCTCGCGGGCGCGGTAGAGCTCGGAAAGATCGGAGAGGATGCCGATGAACTCCACCTCCTCCTGGCCGGGAATCGTCACTTCGCTCACCGCCAGATGCACCGGAATCGTCCGCCCGGATTTATGCAGCGCCTGCACCTCGCGGCCGATGCCGATCACGCTGGGCGGGCGGCCCTTGAGGTAGCTGGCGAGGTATTCGTCGTGATGCTCGGCCCAGCGGCTGGGCATGATGACCCGCACGTTGCGGCCAAGCAGCTCGTCCGCCGTGTAGCCGAGGATCTGCTGGGCGAAGGGATTGACCTGCTCGATGATGCCCCGCGAGGTGATGCGGATGATCCCCACCGCTGCGCGGTTGAGCACCGCCTGCTTGCGGGCGATGGCGCGTTCGAGGGCGTCGTGCTCACGCCGGGCCTCCAGCGCCGCCTGATGATGGCGGATCAGCGCCTCCGCCTGGCGAGCGAAGCGGATCAGCCGGTCGTGCTCAGCCGCGGTCAGCACGCGCGGCGCGGTGTCGGCGATGAACAGCGCCCCCACCGCCAGCCCATCCACCGGCCGCAGGGGCACGCCGGCGTAGAAGCGGATGCCCGGCGCGCCGCAGACCAGCGGATTGCCCGCAAAGCGCGGGTCGGTCGTCGCATCGCACACCAGCAGCGGGCCGTCCTGGCAGATGGCGTGGGCGCAGAAGGCGTCGCACCGGGGCGTCTCGCGCACGTCGATGCCCACGGCGGCCTTGAGCCACTGCCGTTCGGCATCCACCAGCGAAATGGCCACGATGGATGCGTCAAAGACCGAGCGGATCAGTTCGACCAGATTGTCGAAGGCGGGATCGGCCGGGGTGTCGAGCAAGCCGATGGCGCGAAGCGCGCGCAGCCGGGCGGCTTCGTCGGCCGGAACGGGGGAAGATTGCATCGGGACAGACCAGTGGAGATTGGCGGTGGCGCGTCTTGCGGTCCTCCACCGGTGTCCTCGGGCGCGCGGGACGGCCGGTGGCGGCCTCCCCGTCTTATCGACGGCGGGCGCGTTCTCTTGAGTGAAACACGCCAGCCGCATGCGTCCGGGCTACGTGGAAAGGAAAACGGGGAGGCTTTCGCCTCCCCGTTTTCCTCGCCCCCACTGCAAGCCGATTTTCTCCGGCTGTGCCAGCGGAATTCCTTGCCCCAAGAAGCCCGGCCTGGCGGCCTGCTCCCCTAAAAATCCGTGTACTGGCCCTTGATAACGTCCGCCTCAGGCTAATCTTGAACAGCGCTTGAACAGCGCGGCGGCACGTTCCGGGTTGCCCATGGAACCCTGCCCGTCAAAACCGCAGCCACATGGTCCAGCCGGACAGCGCCATGTCGTTCACAACATTTAACAAATTATAAGATGTCGATCGGCAGCGCAAAACCCGGTCGCCCTCCGCGCTGCCAACTTCATCACACCCTGGCATCACGGATGCGTACCCGCCGGAGAAAACCGCCCGTCAGCGCGGCCGGCTCTCCCAGATCTTCTGCAGGCGCTTCACCGACACCGGCATGGGCGTCCGGAGTTCCTGGGCGAAGAGGCCCACGCGCAGCTCCTCCAGCAGCCAGCGGAATTCCTCCAGCTGCGGGTCGGTGACGCCGGCCTTGGCCTTGGCGAGCCATTCCCGCTCGAAGGGCTGGGCGAGCTTCTTCCAGTCGGCCATCAGCTCGGCGTCGCGGGCCGGGTTGTTGCGCAGCTTGTCGATGCGCACCGTGGCGCCCTTGAGGTAGCGCGGAATCTGGGCGATGCGCTCGTAGGGCAGCGCGACGAGAAAGTGCTTGGGCATCAGCTTGCCCACCTGGGCGTTGATGTCGGCCACCACGTCCGGGAAGGTCTTGAGGCCGGCGAGGCGCTTGGTGAGCGTGGCGTGCTCGACGATCAGCTGGCCGGTGAGGCGCATCAGCTCCTGGGCGACCAGCGTGATGCGCGGCTTGGCTTCCTGGCAGCGCTTGCCGAAGCTGTCGGCATCCGTCGGCAGCGGTTCGAGCAGGCAGCAGCGCTCCAGGGTGGCGGTGACGAGCTGCGCCTTGAGCTCGGCCTCGGACCCGTAGCTGATGAACTGCAGCGCCAGCTCGCGGATGCCCGGCAGCTTCTCGATGGCCTTCACCTGGGCCGACAGCGCCAGCGCAAAGAGGCGCGCGAGTCCGCCGCGGTGCACCTTGGCGGCTTCTTCCGGCGTGTCGTAGGGGCGCAGCGAGACGCTGGCGCCGTCGTCGTGGAGCGCCGGGAAACCGACGATCTCGCGGCCGGCGACCTTCACCTCCAGCAACTCGGGCAGCGGGCCGAAGGTCCAGTCGGTGAAGCCGGCGAGCTGTTTGTCGGCCGCCGGCGCGGGCGCGGCGGCCCTGGGGGCGTCGGCGCCCTTCTTCGGGGCCGGGGCGGCGGGCTCGGCCGCCGGCACGATGCGGGCGCTCTGGAAGCGCGCCGCCACCTGATCGCGGAACTTGGTGCGCAGCTCGGCCAGATTGCGCGACTGGCCGAGGATGCGGCCGTGCTCGTCCTGCACCCGGAAGTTCATGAAGCAGTGCGGGTTGAGGTTCTCGGGCCGGAAGCTCTCCATCGGCAGCTTGAGCGACACGCGCTCTTCCACGAAGCGCTGCAGCGCCTTGATGAGCGGGTCGTCCAGGTCGAACTCGCCGGCGTCGAACCTGGCCATGAAATCCGCCGCGCTGTCGGCCATCGGCTGCAGGCGGTGGCGGTGCTTCTGCGGCACGGTGCGCAGGAGCGCGGTGACCTTTTCTTCCAGCAGGCCGGGCACCAGCCACTCGCAGCGGTTGGCGGGAATCTGGTTGAGCATCGCCAGCGGCACGGTGAGCGTCACGCCGTCGTCGGCCTCGCCGGGCTCGTGCAGGTAGGTGAGCTTGAGCTTCTGGCCGAGCACCTCCAGGCTGGACGGGAAGCGATCCGTGGTGATGCCTTCCGCGTCGTGGCGCATCAGCTGGTCGCGGGTGAGCTGCAGCACCTTGGGCGCCTTTTTCTCGGCGGCCTTGCGCCAGGCCTCGAAGCTGGCGAGGTCGAGCACCTCGGGCGGCAGCTTGGCGTCGTAGAAGGCGTAGATCAGCTCTTCATCCACCAGCACATCGGGCCGGCGGGATTTGTGCTCCAGCCGCTCGATCTCGGCCATCAGCCGGCGGTTGTGGCCCAGGAAAGCCATGCCCCGGGCCGGGCCTTCGGCGATCTCGCCCTGCACCAGCCCTTCGCGGATGAACAGCTCGCGACACAGGGCCGGGTCGATCTCGCGGTAGCTCACGCCCCGGCGCGGATACACCGTGAGGCCGTACAGCGTGCCGCGCTCCCAGCCGCGCACCGCGCCGCTGGCCTTGGACCAGTGGGGCTCGGAGACATTGCGCTTGAGCAGATGCCCGCCCACTTCCTCCAGCCACTCGGGCTCGATGCGGGCGAGGCAACGGCCAAACAGCCGCGAGGTATCCACCAGCTCGGCGCACATGATCCACTTGCCGGCCTTCTTGGCGATGGCGGAACCCGGATGGGGCCAGAACTTGATGCCGCGGGCGCCCAGGTAGCTGCCGGCGGCGGGGCCGGAGGCATCCTCGATCTTGCAGCCCACGTGCCCCAGCAGGCCGGTGAGCAGCGCCTTGTGGATGTCCTCGAAGCTCGCGGGCTTGTCGTTCTCTTTCCAGCCGTGCTCGGCGCACAGGGTGTGGAGCTGGGTGAACACGTCGCGCCATTCGCGCAGGCGCAGCCACGACAGGAAGTTGCTCTTGCACCAGGCCTTCTGCTTGCTCGATGTCTCGTGGCGCTGGACTTCCTCCCAGGCTTTCCAGAGGTTCCAGTACCACAGGAACTCGGATTTCTGCTCCTGCTCCGGGCCGCGGAAGCGGGCGTGGGCCTGGTCGGCGGCGGCCTGGCGCTCGGGCGGGCGCTCGCGCACGTCTTGCGTCGACAGCGCCGCGGCGATCACCAGCACTTCGGCGAGGCTGCCGCGATCCCGCGCGGCAAGGATCATCCGGCCGATCTTCGGGTCGAGGGGCAGCTTGGCGAGCTCGCGGCCGATGGGGGTGAGGTTCATCACCGCCTCGCCGTCCTTCTCCTCGACGGCGCCCAGCTCGGCCAGCAGCTGGTAGCCGTCGGCCACCATGCGCGGCAGCGGCGCGTCGATGAACGGGAACTCGGCCACCTCGCCCAGCTTGAGGGACTTCATCCGCAGGATCACGCCGGCCAGGGACGAGCGCAGGATTTCCGGATCGGTGTGGGCCGGGCGCTTGTTGAAGTCGTCCTCGTCGTAGAGCCGGAAGCAGATGCCGTCACTCACCCGGCCGCAGCGGCCGGCGCGCTGGCGGGCCGCCGACTGGGCGATCTTCTCGATCTGCAGCTGCTCGACCTTGTTGCGGTGGCTGTAGCGCTTGACCCGGGCGAGGCCGGTATCCACCACGTAGCGGATGCCCGGCACGGTGAGCGAGGTCTCGGCCACGTTGGTGGCGAGCACAACCCGGCGGCCTTTGGAGGGCGCGAACACCCGCGCCTGCTCCTGGGCCGACTGGCGGGCGAAGAGCGGCAGCACCTCGGTGCCGGCAGCGTGGTGAGCCTTGCGCAGGGCCTCGGCGGCCTCGCGGATCTCGCGCTCGCCGGGCAGAAACACCAGCACGTCGCCGGGGCCGCTGCGGTGGGCTTCGTCCACGGCATCCACCAGCGCGTCGTAGAGGTCGCGGTCGGGGCCGCGGCTGTCCTGGCGCGGGGCGGGTTCGCCCGGGCGGGCCGGCTTGGGCTCGTCGCGCTCGACGGGCCGGTAGCGCATCTCGATGGGGTAAAGCCTGCCGGAGACTTCGATCACCGGCGCGGGCTTGTCGGCCGTGCCGAAATGGCGGGCGAAGCGCTCGGCGTCGAGCGTGGCCGAGGTGACGATCAGCTTCATGTCCGGCCGCTTGACGAGCAGCTGGCGCAGGTAGCCGAGCAAAAAATCAATGTTGAGGCTGCGTTCGTGGGCCTCGTCGATGATCAGCGTGTCGTAGGCCGACAGCAGCGGGTCGCCCTGGGTCTCGGCGAGCAGGATGCCGTCGGTCATCAGCTTGATGTAGCTCTGGGGGCCGATGCGGTCGGTGAAGCGGATCTTGAAGCCGACGGTGGCGCCGAGCTCGCTCTTGAGCTCTTGCGCGATGCGGGTGGCGGTGGCCCGGGCGGCGATCCGCCGGGGCTGGGTGTGGCCGATGAGGCCGGACACGCCACGGCCAAGCTCCAGGCAGATCTTGGGCAGCTGGGTGGTCTTGCCCGAGCCGGTCTCGCCGCAGACGATCACCACCTGGTTGTCGCGGATCGCCGCGGCGATCTCGTCCCGGCGCTGGTTGACGGGCAGGTCGGGCGGAAAATCCGGCTTCGGCAGCGCCTCGCGGCGGGCGATCAGCTTCGCGGCGGAATCGGCGATGGCAAGGCGCAGCGCCTCCGGCACGTCGGAAAGCACGCGTGGCCGGCGGGCGAGCTTGCGCAGATCCCGGCGCAGGCGCGGGCGGTCGGCCGACAGGCAGTGTTCGAGCAGGCGATAGGGATCTTGGGTGTCTTGCAAAGAAGCCATGCGGAGGTGCTGCAAAAAAGCGGGGTCAGGCGCGCAGGACGTGGACGGTCCACATCCCGAGGGCGGTCATGCACAGGGAGCCGCCCAGGTGCAGCGCGGCGGCGCCCAGGGCCCAGGCGTAGCGGGCGGTGTCGATGAGATGGACGACCTCGGCCGAGAAGGACGAGAAGGTGGTCAGCCCGCCGAGAAAGCCGGTCACGATGAAAAGTCGCGCCTCGGGCGGCAGATCGGTGCGCAGGGCAAACCACGCCACCGCCACGCCGACGAGGTAGCCCCCCAGCAGGTTGGCCGCCAGGGTGCCCAGCGGCATGTGGGCGAACAGGGGGTTGAGGCGCAGCCCCAGCCACCAGCGCAGCCAGGCACCCAGCGCAGCACCGACACCGATGGCGACGAGGGCAAGGACGGGAAAGTGGTGGGCGTGATCGGACATGGGCCGGGATTTTAACCCGCCCGCCCCGTCGTTGCCCGCTAAAGACCGCGCGACTTCGGCCGATAGCCTGTCAGCTGGCGTGGCGGCCGGCACCGCCACGTACTCTGGAGGAAAGATGGAACACCTCAGCCAAATCCCCGAATCGCCCGACCCGCTGGCCTACCAGCCCCGCTTCGAATGCAGCAGCGGCGAGCTTGCGGGAGCCCGGCTCCACGTCACCGGGCCGGCGGGCCCTGTCGATGCGGCGATCGCCTCGGCCGGGGATGTGCTGGCCCTGCGCGCCGCCTGCGCCCAGGTGGTCGCCTGGACCCGCGGCCGCACGCGGCCTTTCGTGCTGTCGCTGGGCGCCCGTCTCGACGCCCTGTGCGATCCGGCCTTCGCCCAGGAACTCTCCCGCGTGCTGCTGGACACCCAGCTCACGCCCTGCTCCCTCGAATTCGCGATCATCACCAGCGGCGACACCCTCACCGACGCCGAGGAGGCCGCCCTCCAGCACCTCAAGCGCTTCGGCATCCGCCTGTCCATCGACGCCGCCAGCCCGGCCAACGCCCATCTGGCGTGGGCCCGCCGCCTGCCCCTCGACAGCCTCGACGTGCCCTCGCGGCTGGTACAGGACGTGGTGGTCGACCCGGAAGGCGTGGCCATCGTGCGAGCGCTGGTCAACCGCGCCCACAAGATGGGGCTGTCGGTGTGCGCCGCCGGCATCGTGGACGCCCACACCGCCTCGGTGATGACCGCCGCCGGCTGCGACGAGACCCGCGGCCCGCTGTTCGGCGCACCCGAGCCCGCTGCGCGCTTCGAGGCCCTGATGAAGGCCGGCCTGCGCATCGAGGGCAACCTCCAGCGCGCCGCCGAAACCGAACGCACCCTGCTGCTGGTGGACGACGAGAGCAACATTCTCGCCTCCCTGCGCCGACTGCTGCGCCGCGAGGGCTACACCATCCTCACCGCCACCAGCGGCAAGGAAGGCCTCGAGTTGCTGGCCACCCACAGCGTGGACGTGATCATCTCCGACCAGCGCATGCCGGGCATGACCGGCGTGGAGTTCCTGCGCAAGGCCAAGGACATGGCGCCCGACACCGTGCGGATGGTGCTCTCCGGCTACACCGATCTCCAGTCGGTCACCGACGCCATCAACGAAGGCGCGATCTACAAGTTCCTCACCAAGCCGTGGGACGACGCGATGCTCGTCGCCAACATCGACGAAGCCTTCCGCCGCAAGCTGCTGTCCGACGAGAACCGCCGCCTCTCCGCCGAGCTCTCCCGGGCCAACAGCGAGCTCGAACGCATCAACGCCCAGCTCAAGTGCGTGCTGGCCGACCGGGAGCGCCGCCTCGGCATGGGCGAAGCCTCCCTCGGGCTGGCCCAGGAAGCCCTCGCCACCATCCCGCTGCCGCTGATGGGCCTCGACCCGACGGGCATGATCGCCCTGGCCAACGGCGCCGCCGAGCGGCTGTTCCCCGGACGGGCACCGCTCATCGGCCTGGACGCCATCGAGGTGCTGCCCGCGGGCCTGCTCGAACAGATCAGCGCCGCCAGCGATGGCGACGGGGTCGACTGCCCGGAACTGGGCGGCCGCATCGAAGTTCATCCCCTCGGCGGCAGCCGCAGCACCCGCGGCACGCTGCTGACCTTCAACCGGACGACGAAGTCCCCATGAGCGACGCCCTCGAACGCCCCCTCGACGAAGTCCAGCCCGGCATGGCGCTGGCGGCTGCGGTGGTGGACCGCAACGGCCAGGTGCTGCTGCCGGCCGGGCTCACCCTGGCCGAAAACCACATCGAAAGCCTGCGCCGGCGCGGCATCGACAAGCTCTCCATCACGCCGCCCGAGGCGCCGGACGCCAAGGCCCGCCAGCGGGAAGCCGCCCGGGCACGGGTGATGCACATCTTCCGCCACACCGCCGATGACCCGGCCGCCCAGCCCCTGCTGCACGCGGTGCTGGCCTTCCGCGAGGAGCAACTCAAGTGAGCCAGCCGAGCCTCGCCGACATCGTCAGCCACATCCACAGCCTGCCGGCCATGCCGGCGGTGGCGCTGGAGCTGCTCCAGACCCTCTCCGGCGGCGACCCCGACGTGGACGCCCTGGCCAGCCGCATCGCCCGCGACCAGGCCATCACCGCCCGCGTGCTGCGGGTGGCCAACTCACCCTTCTACGGCCTGCAGATGCGCGTCGGCTCGATCCACGACGCCATCGTCGTGCTCGGCTTCTCGGCGGTGCGCTCGCTGGTGCTGACCAGCGCGGTGGTCACCACCCTGCCGGCCGGCAAGTGCGCGGGCTTCTCGGCCGACCGCTTCTGGCGCCACGTGCTGGGCACCGCCGTCGCCGCCCAGGCCCTGGCCCGCCCCCTGCGCCGCAAGCCCGAGAGCCTGTTCATCGCCGGCCTGCTCCACGACATCGGCCGGCTGGTGATGCTGTCGGCCAACCCCGAGGGCTTCGCCCGGGTCATCCAGATCGCCGCCGAACGGGATTGCCATCTGGTGGACGTGGAGACCGAGATCTTCGGCTGCGACCACACCGCGGTCGGCGCCGCCATCGCCCAGCACTGGAACTTCCCGGCCGATATCGTCGAAGCCCTGGCCTTCCACCACAACCCGGCGCAGACCGCACCGGGCAGCCTCGCGGCGATCATCCACTACGCCGACGGCATCGCCAAGGCGCTCGACCTGGAAGGCGCCGAGAACACCCAGATGGCCCGGCTGCAGCCTGCCGCCATCGACGCCCTCGGGCTCGACTGGCAAACCCTCACCGCCGTGCTGGCCGAAACCCACGGGCGCTTCGAGGCCCACCTTCCCCTGCTCGGCTGAACACCCGATGAGCGCCCCCACCTACTCCCTCCAGGCCAGCCTGTTCCCCCTCGCCGAGTGCGTGGCGACAGCCCTTGCCCTGCACCGGGGCGGCACCATCCTGTTCGCCAATCAGGCCTTCACCCGGCTCACCGGCTACGAAGAGGCCGAACTCGCCCGGATGCCCTTCTCGCGGCTGTTCCCGGCAGGTGTCCGGGACTGCGTCTGCGAGCTGGCGCGGAGCGCCATCAAGGACGCCCCCCCGAACCGCCACGAGACCGACATCGTCACCCGCACCGGCGAGACGCGCTGGGTCGAGCTGTCCATCGCCCGCACCGACATCGACGGCCAATGCACGGCCGTGTGCAGCCTGGTGGACATCACCGACCGCAAGCTCGCCGAAGCCGCCCAGAAGCAGGCCAAGCAGCTGCTCGCCCAGATCATCGACGGCGACCCGGTGCCCACCCTGGTGATCGACGCCAGCCACGTGGTCACCCACTGGAACCGCGCCTGCGAACAGATCCTCGGGCAGCCCGCCGCAGCGATGGTCGGCACCCGCCGCCAGTGGGAAGCCTTCTACGACAGCGAACGCCCGATCCTCGCCGACCTCATCGTGTCGGGCACCGTGGACGAGATCATCGGGCTGTACGGCACCAAGAACCTGCGCCGCTCGCAGGTCATCACCGGCGCCTACGAGGCCGAGGACTTCTTCCCCCGCGTGGGCGGCACCGGGCGCTGGCTGTACTTCACCGCGGCCCCGCTCCACAACGCCGAAGGCACCATGATCGGCGCCATCGAAACCCTGCAGGACATCACCGAACGCAAGAACGCCGAAAACGCCCTGCTGCAGATGCGCGCCGACCTGGAAGCCACCGTCGTCCAGCGCACCCGCGACCTGCAGGACGCCAAGGCCACCCTCGAGGAGGACATCGCCCGCCGCGAGATGGCCGAGACCGAGCTCCTCAAGCGCTATGTCGAACTCACCGATCTCAACTGCCGGCTCCACGACACCCAGCAGCAGCTTGTCCAGTCCGAAAAGATGGCCTCCATCGGCCAGCTCGCCGCCGGCGTCGCCCACGAGATCAACAACCCCATCGGCTACGTCAATTCCAACCTGCACAGCCTGAAGACCTACGTCGGCCAGCTGCTGGAGGTGCTCGACACCTACGAAGCCCACCGAGGCGCCCTGCCACCCGCCGACGCCGACGCCATCGAAACCGTGAAGCGCGCGGTGGACTTCACCTACCTGCGCGACGACATCGGCGAGCTCATCAGCGAATCCGCCGAAGGCACCGCCCGGGTCCGCAAGATCGTCCAGGATCTGCGTGATTTCTCGCGCACCGACGCCAGCCAGGACTGGCAGCCCGCCGACATCCACCAGGGCCTCGACAGCACCCTCAACATCGCCAGCAACGAGATCAAGTACAAGGCTGACGTGGTGCGCGAATACGGCACGCTGCCCGTGGTGGAGTGCCTGCCCTCCCAGCTCAACCAGGTGTTCATGAACCTCTTCGTGAACGCCGCCCAGGCCATGCCGGACAACCGGCGCGGCACGATCCACGTCCGTACCGGCCACGACGGCGACACGGTGTGGATCGAGATCGCCGACGACGGCAGCGGCATCCCGCCGGACGTCCTCGACCGCATCTTCGACCCCTTCTTCACCACCAAGCCCGTCGGCAAGGGCACCGGCCTCGGCCTGTCGCTCTCCTACGGCATCGTGCAGAAGCACCACGGCCACATCACCGCCAGCAGCTCGCCGGAAACCGGCACCTGCTTCCGTATCACCCTGCCCGTCCATCACATGGCCGTACCGGGAGTATCCCCATGACCCTTGCCACCGCCCCCGCCACGCCCGACCGGAGCGCGGCACCCACCCCCGCCTTCTCGATCCTGTGCGTGGATGACGAAGCCAACATCCTGTCGGCCCTGCGCCGGCTGTTCCGCCCCCACGGCTACACCGTGCATGTGGCCAACAGCGGCGCGGAAGGGCTGGAGCTGCTCGGCCGCGAGCACGTGGATCTCATCATCTCGGACATGCGCATGCCGGTGATGGACGGCGCCGCCTTCCTGGCGGAAGCCCGCAAGCGCCACCCGGACACCGTGCGCCTGCTGCTCACCGGCTACGCCGACATGGAATCGACCGTCGCGGCCATCAACAGCGGCCAGATCACCCGTTACATCTCCAAGCCCTGGAACGACCAGGACGTGCTGCTCACCGTCCGCGAGGCCCTCGAACGCCAGGCCCTGACCCGCGAGAAGGCCCGCCTCGAAGCCCTCACCCAGAAGCAGAACGACGAGCTGAAATCGCTCAACGCCAGCCTCGAGCAAAAGGTCGAAGCCCGCACCGCCGAACTCAAGAGCGCCCACGAGAAGCTCAAGCAGAACTTCCTCACCTCGATCCGCGTGTTCTCGAACCTCATCGAGCTGCGCGAAGGCAGCAACGCCGGCCACGCCAAGCGGGTCGCCGATCTGGCGCGCAAGGTCGCCGTCCGCCTGAACTTTGCACCGGCCGAAGTCCAGGACGTGATGCTGGCCGGCCTGCTCCACGACATCGGCAAGATCGGCCTGCCCGACGATCTGCTCGCCAAACCGGTCTCCCACATGACCGGCGACGAGCTCGGGGTGATGCGCAAACACCCGATCACCGGCCAGGCCGCGCTGATGGGCCTCGAGAACATGCGCGGCGCCGCCACCCTGATCCGCAGCCACCACGAACGCTGGGACGGCCAGGGCTACCCGGATCACCTGTCAGGGCTGGCGATCCCGTACGGCGCACGGGTGATCGCGGTGGTGAACGACTACGACGACATGCAGAGCGGCACCCTCTCGCCGCGCAAGCTCAAGCCCGCCGAGGCGATCGCCCTGATCCAGCAGAACCGCGGCAAGCGCTACTGCCCGCAGGTGGTGGATGCCTTCCTCGACGTGATCGGCTCCAGCACCGAGAACATGCCGCCGCCGATGAACGAAGTCACCGCCACGTCGCTGCGGCCGGGCATGGTGCTGGCCCGGGATCTGGTGACCCGCGACGGGGTGATGTTGCTGGCGGCGGATTTCGTGCTCGACGAGAACCTGATCCGCCAGCTGCGCGAACTCGAAGCCTCGGAAGGCGTGCGCCTCAAGATCGCCATCCAGCCCGAACGGCGCTGAGGCGCCGCACGCTCAGTCCTCGGCCGGCGCCGGACTCTCCGGCAGGGTGACGCTGGCACAGGCGAGGGACTGGGCCAGCGCCCGGATCGACATGGGCCGGGCGAACAGATAACCCTGGATCAGGTTGCAGCCCTGCTGGCGCAGGGCCTCCAGCTGGGCGGCTGTCTCGACGCCCTCGGCCACCACCTCCAGCCCCAGGCTGTGGGCCAGCCCGATCACCGCCTTGACGATCGCCACGCCCTGGCCGTCGTCCAGCTCGCCCACGAAGGAGCGGTCGATCTTGAGGGTATTCACCGCCAGCCGGCGCAGGTAGGCCAGCGACGAATAACCGGTGCCGAAATCATCCACTGCCACCCGGATGCCCATCTCCCGCAGCTGGGCGAGGATCACCGTGGCGTAGTCGAGATCGCGCATCAGCACCGTCTCGGTCAGCTCGAACTCGATCCTTGAGGCCGGCACGCCGGCCCCGTCGAGCACCGCCCTGACGGTGGGGATGAGCTGCGCGTCCATGAAGTTCACGCCCGACAGGTTGATGCTGATCCGGAAATCCGGCGGCAGCGCCGAACCCAGCTCGGCGATATCGTTGCACACGCGCTCCATCACCGCGCGGGTGAGGGGCACGATCATCCCGGTCTCCTCGGCCAGGGAGATGAACTCCGGCGGTGGCACCGAACCCCGCGCCAGATGCGGCCAGCGCACCAGCGCCTCGGCCTTCACGATGGCCTTGCGCGCCACATCCACGATGGGCTGGTAGAGCACCTGCAGCTCCTCTTCGCCGATGGCCCGGCGCAGGTCGCCCTCCAGCGTGAAACGCAGGAAAGCGGCCACCTTCATCTCTTCCGAGAACAGCGCCACCGATTCGCGGGTGACCCGCTTGGCCCGGTTGAGCGCCGTCTCGGCAGCCTTCAGGATCGCCTCGGCCTCGGTGGCGTGGTCGGGCATCACCGCCACCCCCACCCGGGCCGACAGGGTGATGTCCTGCCCCGGCACGTGGATCGGCGCCTGCACCACCTGCAGCAGCTCGTGGGCAGTGGCCAGCACGTCTTCCACCGAACCCGCGTCGCTCACCAGAATGCCGAACTCGTCGGCCGCCAGCCGGGCCACCTTGAGCCGCGGCAGCCCGCCGCCGCCGGCCGGCTCGGCGGGCGTGCGGTCGCCCATGCGCTCGCGCAGGCGGTGGCCGATCACCTGCAGCACCTGGTCGCCCCGCTCGGGGCCCAGGCTGTCGTTGATCCGCGCAAAGCGGTCGATATCCACCACCATCACCGCGCAGCGGCTGTCGTTGCGCAGGCAGCGGGCAGCAGCGGAGAGCAGGCTCTCCCGGAAGAACTCGCGGTTGGGCAGGCCGGTGAGCGGATCGAAATAGGCCAGCTGGCGGATCCGCCGCTGGGCTTCGACCTGCTCGGTGATGTCCTGCACGCTGCCTTCCATCAGCAGCGCCTGGGGATCGTCGGAGTCGCTCGTGCGCTCGGCGGTCTCGAGGAGGGTGCGCACGCTGCCGTCGGGCCACACGACCCGATAGGTGAGCTGGTAGCCAACGCCCTTGCGGGCACCGGCCAGGGCGGCGCCGACCATCGGCCGGTCAGGGCCATAGACGTGGGCCACGAGCGAATCCATGCCCTCGCCAAAGGTGTCAACCTGCTGGCCGAACAGCCGGTAATACTGGGCCGAGCGCTGCACCTCGTCGGCGGGCACGAACCATTCCCAGCTCCCCAGGCGGGCGATGCGCTGGGCGCTGGAGAGGCTCTCCTTGTTGCGCACGAGCTCCTTCAGCAGCTGGGCCGAGCGCAGCACGTAGCGGATGCGGAAACGCAGCAGCGTCCAGTTGATCGGCTTGGAGATGAAGTCGGTGGCCCCCGCGTCGAAGGCCTGCTCCACCGATTCGCTGTCGTCCAGCCCGGTGAGCATGATGATCGGCACCAGCTCGCCGGCCGGGGTGGCGCGCACGCGGCGGCACACCTCGAAACCGGTGAGGCCCGGCATCATCACGTCGAGGAGGACCAGATCCGGGTGCAATGCCTCGAAGGCCGCCAGCGCCCGCACGCCGTCTTCGGCCTCGGAGGTGGCAAAGCCGCCTTCGCGGAGGGCTTCGGTGGCCATCATGCGGGTCAGGGGGTCGTCGTCCACGACCAGGATGTGGGGATTGGGTGTCGCCGTCATGGGTTGATCGGGCCTTCCACCCGGGTAATCTCGTCCAGGCTCGCAAGCCCTTCCTCCACCAGGCGCCGCTTGCAGGCGTCCCAGGCGTCGGTAAGCCGTGCGGCGTCGGTGGCGTCGGGCTGCACGCCAGCCTTCATCCGTTCATCCAGGGCCCGGGCGCGCACGCCCAGCTGCACCGCCCCCATCGCCAGGCAGGCGGATTTCATCTTGTGGGCGAGGCGCTGCACGGCGGCGGTGTCGCCGGCCGCAGCGCCATCGACGATACCACCCACGTTGCGGTCGGTTTCGCTGATGAACAGCGTCAGGATGCGCTTGAGCATCGGCGCGTCCCGCCGTCCGTTGACGCCGGGCAGGCCCATCAGCAGGTTCATGTCGAGCACCGGCTCGGCGTTCGGGCTGGCCACTGGGGCCGCGGGGGTCGCCGGAGCGGGCGGGGGATCGGGCGGCAGGGTTGCCCGCAGCCAGCGGCTCAGCACCACCCACAGCTGTTCGCCGGAAACCGGCTTCACCACGTAGTCGTCCATGCCCGCCGCGAGGCAGGCGTCGCGGTCTTCGCGCAGGGCGTTGGCGGTCAGGGCGATGATGGGCATCCGCGGCAGGCCGCGGGCCTTTTCGTCGACGCGGATCGCCTGGGTGGCCTGACGGCCGTCCATCTCGGGCATCTGGATGTCCATCAGCACCAGATCGAAGCGCTGCCGGCGGCAGGCCTCCACCGCGTCGCGCCCATCCACCGCCACCGACACCCGGCAGCCGAGGGATTGGAGCACCGCCACCGCCACCTCGCGGTTGACCGGGTGATCCTCGACCAGCAGCAGGTGCGCGGCCAGCTTGTGGCCGACCGGCGGCGCCGCATCGGCCGGCCTAGCGCCCGCCAGCCCCTGGCGGATCTCGTTGCTGGTGACGGGCCGGCTGAGGATGATCTCGGCGCCGATATCGCGCATCGCGGCGACTTCTTCGCGGCCGATGCCGACGATCGCCGCGAGGGCCGGGCGCCCGGCCCGGTAGCGCAGATCTGCGAGCAGCTGCCGCCCGCTGCCACCGTCGAAGCTGGCATCGACGATCAGCCAGTCGTAGCCGGTGCCGATGGCCAGCATCTCATCCACCGCC
The DNA here is from genome assembly GCF_030161255.1 of Zoogloea oryzae. Classification (NCBI taxonomy): domain Bacteria; kingdom Pseudomonadati; phylum Pseudomonadota; class Betaproteobacteria; order Rhodocyclales; family Zoogloeaceae; genus Zoogloea; species Zoogloea oryzae. The sequence goes on along the minus strand of NZ_BSPX01000025.1, from coordinate 32,977 downwards.
AGACGGTCGTAGGCCAGTTCGGAACGTGCGCCGGCAAAGGCGAGCTGCTCCAACAATGCGTCGCGCAGGTGGGAGTCGCCCACCGCCACCAGGGCCGCGCGGCCGACCAGCGGGCGCTCCTGCGCCTCGCCGGCCACGTCGCGGGTCAGTTCGAATTCCACCCAGAAGCACGAGCCGCAGCCCGGTTCGGTGACGTAGCCGATCTCGCCGGACATCAGCTCCACCAGCTGACGGGCGATGGCCAGCCCCAGCCCGGTGCCGCCAAAGCGCCGGGCCATGGAGTTGTCGGCCTGGGAGAAGGACTGGAACAGGCGCGCGCCGGCTTCCCGCGGCACGCCGATGCCGGTGTCGCGCACCTCGATGCGCAGGCGCAGGGCGCCCTCCCGCGCGCAGGGCACGGGCAGCACGGCGATGGAGATGCTGCCCTTCTCGGTGAACTTCTGGGCGTTGGAGACCAGGTTGTTGAGCACCTGGCGCACGCGCAGGGCGTCGCCCACGGCCCTGTCGGGCACGCACCGGTCCACGTGCAGGCCAAGCTGCAGGCCACGGGCGTAGGCCGAGGTGGCGAACAGGGTCGCCACCTGATCGAGGGTGTCCCGCAGGGAGAATGGCAGGGCTTCCAGTTCGAGCCGCCCTGCTTCGATCTTGGATACGTCGAGCACGTCGTTGATGATTTCCATGAGGGCGCGCGCAGAGTCGTCCAGCATATCAACAAAGCGCCCCTGACGCTCACCGAGCGAGGTCTGGCGAAGCAGGCCGATCATGCCCATCACGCCGTTCATCGGCGTGCGGATCTCGTGGCTCATGTTGGCGAGAAACTGGGTCTTGGCGCGGCTGGCGGCCTCGGCCTGTTCCATCATCGTCCGCAGCTCGGCGGTACGCGCGGCCACCTCGGAGGCGAGGCGTTCCCGGTGAAGGGTCAGCTCCCGGTCGCGGTTGGCGATCTCGGCCAGCATGCCGTTGAATCCGGTGATCAGTTCGCCCACCTCGTCGGCGTAGCCGGCCGGCGCGCGCAGGTCGTAGCGCTTGCCCGCGCTCACCGCCCGCACCACATCGGCGAGCTTCTGCAGCGGCTCGACGATCATCCCCTGCATGCGCCGGGAGAACAGGCTGGCGGCGATCAGCGCCATCACCAGCCCGAGCAGCGCCAGGCCCAGCCACAGCACCAGCCGCCCGACAATGGAGCGCAGGTCGAATTCGAGGATCAGTCGGCCGAGGGTCTCCCCGTCGCTCTCGAGGGGCTTGGTGACGACCAGGCTGAGGGTGTGCCAGTTGAGCGCGCCTGCGGCCGGGTTGTCGCGCAGGCTGGCCAGGTGCTCCGTATCGGCGTGCAGCCCCAGGGGGTAATCGGCAAACACGCTGCCATCCGGGCGCAGCACCACCGCGGCGGCCACCCGCTCGTGGTGACGCAGGGCGCCGAGCAGCGATACCGCCACCTTGGCGTCGTCGAAGCGCAGGGGCGAGATGGCGTTGTCGGCGACGATCTCGGAGAGCATCCGGCCGTCCTCGTCGGCCCGGCGCAGCTCGCTGTTCACTTCGGTCAGGAAGATTGTCAGCAGTGCCACGCCGAGGGCGATCAGCACGCTCAGCCGGGCAACGATGCCGAGCTTGCGTCCGATGGGCAGATCCTTGAGCTGCGCCATCAGGGAGCCCTCAGGCCGAACACGAAGCGGCCGTGACGGAGCAGCTGCGAACTGGCCCGCAGGCCCTCCCGCTGCACCGACGTCAGGTTGATGTCGAAGCGCACCCGGCGCTCGTCCACTACCAGCCCGATCCCGCCGCCAGCCTCGGCAAAGCCGTCGATGTCGCTGACGGTGAGCACGCTGCGCCCGGCCAGGCCGCGCAGCAGCAGGCCGACGCGCCGCTCTTCCGAATCGGTGATGAAGACGAGGTGGCAGTCCGAGGCCATCTCGACGCCATCGACGACGCGCGGCTTCACTTCATGCCCATTGACCTGCCGCCCCTCGAGGGCGGACAGCGCCTCGCCGAAGGGGTCGCGGCCGAGCACGCACAGCCGCAGCGGCGCGCCGGCCGGCAGGCGTTGGGCGGGCCATTCCACGTAGCGCGCAAAGTTGAGCAGGTAGGCAGCCTTGATCTGGTACTCGCCTGGCTGCATCGCCCACGCGGGGGCGACGCCGAGGCAGGCAGCCGCGACGCAGAGTATTTTGAGGGCCCGATGGGCCACGAGACGGCGGATCACCCCTGTCCCCTCAGAACCGCCAGACACCCTGGACATAGGCCTGCCGGCTCAGGTAGGCCGGCTGGGTCGGGAGGAAGTTCGACATGTATTCGAGGTGCTGTTTGTCGAACAGGTTGATGCCCATGACCGTCAGCTCGAACCCCGGCCCCGGACGCCAGCCGTAACGCACATCGAAGCTCGTGTGGGCCGGCACGTTGCCGTGGGTGATGGCGCCGGTGCGCCGGACCATCAGGTCAAGCTCGTGCCCCCGCGCAAGGCCGATCACCCCGTGCAGGGTGCCCCAGTATCGAGGAGAGGCCTCTTCAAGCTCGGCCCCCGCCGCATCGGTGACCGGGTCGCTGCTGCGGGCGCCTTTGAGGTTGACGGCCGTGTAGCTCGCCTGGAAACGGAAGCGGTCGTTCACCGGCAAGTCCAGCCCCAGTTCGACGCCCGTCGATCGGGCCTTGCCGACGTTGCCCCGGAAAATGTTCTGGACCGGAATGAAGTAAGGCGGGATCGGCAGCGGGATGCCCGGCAGGATCAGCCCGTTCGGATCGAGATAGCCGGCAATCAGGCGGCGGTAGTCATGGTGGAACAACACCGCCTCGAAGCTGCCGTTGCGCAGGGTGCGACGATAGCCCAGCTCCAGCGCATCGACCCGTTCGGCACGGGGGCTCCAGCCCTGCCCCGGCGTGGAGCGGACGAACACGATCGGCAACATCGGATTGCCGGTGGGCTTTGCGCCAAAGAGGATCGACGCACCGATCTCGCCTACCGAAGGCGTGCGGGTGGCCCGCGACCAGTTCGCCCAAACGCTGTCGGATTCGGTCGGCGTCCACATCAGACGGGCGGTGGGCTGGGGCTCGAAGTGGGACAGGGTCGAGTGCTCGAGGCGGGCGCCCAGGGTCGCCTTCCAGGTGCGCGGCTGAAGAGTGATCTCGTCCTGCACGAAGGCGCTCATCACCTGGAGGCTGCGCTCCGCCGGCGAGATGGTCAGGATGGGCGTGGCGGCGTCGATATCGGTCTTCACATAGCGACCGCCGGCGCCCCACATCAACTCGTGCCGCCCGACCGGCGCCAGGCGGTGCTGGAAATCCAGGTCGAAGGTGCTGATGCCGCCGCGGCCAGACTCGCCGACAGATGCGTTCAGGTTGTCAAAGTAGGTCTGGACGGATGCCTCACCACCGAGCAGACCCCAGCTGTAGCGGCCGAGCAGGCTCGACCCCTCAAACTCGAGACTCAGGGGATACAGCCCGGCGGACCCGTCAAGCCCCGTCGTCACGAGGCTTTCGGACGTGGTGCGACGGAAGCTGTTGCCCTGGACCATCCAGGTGTTTCCCGCAGAGCCGGCACTGTCCATCCGGAAACCGGCCGACCAGCCCCGGTTGTGATCCACCTCCGAGCGGCCATCGGCACTGCGCGATGGCAGCATCTCGCTGCCCTTGGCATACACCCGCACAGCCCCGAGCTCCCCGATGTCGAACCCCTGGCGGACCGCCAAGGCCGGATGGCCCTTATGGTCCACCCGCGCCGAAATCAGCGAGCCCCGGGTCGCGGTCGCCTTGCGCGTCACGATGTTGATCACCCCGGTGACGGCGTTCGCGCCCCAGAGGGACGCGCCGGGCCCGCGCACCACCTCGATACGCTCGATGTCTTCCATCAGCAGATCGAGGGATTCCCAGAACACACCGGAAAACAGCGGGTTATACACGCTGCGCCCGTCGATCTGGACCAGCAGCTTGTTCGAAAAGCGCCCCTCGGCCATGCGCACGCCCACCGCCCAGCTACCGGCACCGATCTGCGCCACCGACACCCCGGGCACCTCGCGCAGGGCCTCGGGCACGCTGCGGGCGCCGCTGCGGCGGATGTCCTCGGCGGTGAGCACCGTGACCGCCGCCGGCGTCTCCGAGAGCTTCTGCGTCTTGCGCGAGACGGTCGCCACATCAAGACGGGCGAGATCCTCCAGCGCCAGGTCGGCGAGGACGGCATCGTCGGCCCAGGCAAGCTGGACACTCAGGGCAAGGGGCAGGACAAGACGGACACGATTGCAGGGCATCAATGCAGATCTCGGAAAAGGGCGGATGGAGTCAAGGCGCGCAGCCATCAAGTTCGCATTTTTAACAAAATCACACAAGCATCGCCGCCAAACAGTTGGCATTCATATGATTTTGCCGATTTGCATGCCCATTCCCATGAACCAGATCACGCCCACCCCCAAAGCTGTCGCAACCCTGCGCAAAGGCCGCCATCGGCTACAATCCCGGGATTACTCAGACCAACGGCGGACCACCGCCCGCGCCAAGCAAGGTACGACCCAGATGACCGCTCCAACCACGCCGGCAGCCGACGCCGCACCCAGCAACTTCATCCGCAACATCATTGACGAAGACCGCCGCCTCGGCAAATGGGGTGGCCGCGTCGAGACCCGCTTCCCGCCGGAGCCCAACGGCTATCTGCACTACGGCCACGCCAAGAGCATCTGCCTGAACTTCGGCCTCGCCCAGATCTACGGCGGCGCCTGTCACCTGCGCTTCGACGACACCAACCCGACGAAGGAAGACCAGGAATACGTGGACGCCATCATCGAGGCCGTCCAGTGGCTGGGCTTCGACTGGGGCGAGCACCTGTACTTCGCGTCCGATTACTTCGACAAGATGTACGCCATGGCCGAGCACCTCATCACCGTCGGCAAGGCCTACGTGGATTCGCTCTCAGCCGAGGAGATGCGCGCCTACCGCGGCACCCTGTCCGCCCCCGGCAAGGACAGCCCCTACCGCAACCGCAGCGTCACCGAGAACCTGGAGCTCTTCCAGCGCATGAAGGCCGGCGAGTTCCCCGACGGCACCCACATCCTGCGTGCCAAGATCGACATGGCCTCGCCCAACATCAACCTGCGCGACCCGGCCATCTACCGCATCCGCCACGCCACCCACCACCGCAGCGGCGACCGCTGGTGCGTGTACCCGATGTACACCTTCGCGCACCCCATCGAAGACGCGCTCGAAGACATCACCCACTCCATCTGCACCCTCGAGTTCGAAGACCAGCGCCCGTTCTACGACTGGCTCCTCGACAACCTGGCCGAAGGCGGCTTCTTCCCCCGCCCGGTGCCGCGCCAGATCGAGTTCGCGCGCCTCAACCTCACCTACGTGGTGCTCTCCAAGCGCAAGCTGATCCAGCTGGTCGATGAAAACCACGTCGCCGGCTGGGACGACCCGCGCCTGCCCACCCTGGTCGGCGCCCGCCGCCGCGGCTTCACCGCCGAAGGCTTCCGCCTGTTCGCCGAGCGCATCGGTGTCTCCAAGGCCGATTCCTGGATCGACATGAGCGTGCTCGAAGACTGCATGCGCGAGCACCTCAACGAATCCGCCGAGCGCCGCGTCGCCGTGCTCGACCCGCTCAAGCTTGTCATCACCAACTACCCGGCCGGCCAGAGCGAACGCTGCCACGCGCCCAACCACCCGCTCCACACCGAACTCGGCAAGCGCGAGATGCCCTTCGGCCGCGAACTGTGGATCGAGCGGGAGGACTTCATGGAAACCCCGGTCAAGGGCTACCACCGCCTCTACCCGGGCAACATGGCCCGCCTGCGCTACGGCTACGTGGTCAAGTGCACCGGCTGCGAGAAGGACGCCGACGGCAACATCACCGCCGTGCTGTGCGAATACCTGCCCGACTCCAAGTCCGGTACGCCCGGTGCCGACAACTACAAGGTCAAGGGCAACCTGCACTGGGTTTCCGTCGAGCACGCCTATGCCGCCGAGGTCCGCCTCTACGACCGGCTGTTCGCCCACGCCTACCCGGGCAACCGCCGTGAGGGCGACCCGGAAGATCTGGAGCGGGATTTCATCAGCGACATCAACCCGGACAGCCTGCGGGTCATCACCGCCCAGCTCGAACCCGCCCTGCGCGCCGCAAAGCCGGAAGCCCGCTTCCAGTTCGAGCGCCACGGCTACTTCGTGGCAGATCGGGTCGATTCCGTCGAGGGCGCGCCGGTCTTCAACCGCACCGTCACCCTGCGTGACGCTTGGAAGAAATAGACATGCCGTTCAGGTGGTGCCTGCCACGCAGGTGGCGGCACCACGGCCCCGTCTTTCCATCCCCGCCCCGGCATGGATCAAGCGATAATCGCAAGAATATGCAGGGGGGCGCCGGCTGTCATACGGATGTCCCCACGCCGGCTCCGCTTAAGCTTCTGTCGTTAGTGCCGATTACACCCAGACGCCCCTCATAGGCTCATCGCTTTGTAACCCGGCAACGCAAACTCCAGTCGCAAATGCCCCTCGCCTTGCACGATACCCGTCTCAGATGCTGAGCAACCTCTCGATCCGCGTTCGCCTCCTGCTGGCCAGCACCGTGGTCCAGGTCGTGATGCTCACGCTGCTGCTCACCAACAGCGGGCGTCTCATGAACGAGGCGACGACGGCGAGCCTCAACACGCTGATCGCCCAGAACGCTGCCATCCTCAATGTCGTCACCGCCACCTTCGTACCCCAGGGGCGCTACAACGATCTGCAGGACGCCCTCGGCGAACTCCTCAACGAGACCAACGAAGGCCTGATCTACGTCCGCATCGTCGACGCCACCGGCAAGACCCGCGTCCGCGCCGGCCTGCCCGACATGCAGACTCTGCCCCCCCCCGACGATGCCAGCGCGCTGGGCGTCGACGCGGGCGTCGCCCACAACCTCATCCACGTCCGCCGCCCCGTGCTGCTCGAACGCAACCAGGTCGGCTTCGTGCAGTTCGGGGTGTCCGTCGCGGCGCTCACCCTCGCCAAGCGCCAGATCCTCAGCCAGGGCATCGCCATCGCCAGCGCCGAGGTGCTCCTCACCCTGCTGCTGCTCGGTGCCGTCGGCTATCTGATGACCCGCAACCTGGGTCGTCTGCTCCGCGGCAGCCAGGCCATTGCCGCCGGCCAGCTCTCCCACCGCCTGCCCGAAAAAGGCAAGGACGAACTCTCCCAGCTGTGCCAGCACTTCAACCGAATGGCCAGCGCCCTGCAGTCACGCATCCTCGAGCTCGAAGCCACCGCCCGCCAGCTCGCCAACAGCGAAGAGCGCTACGCCCTCGCCACCCGCGCAGCCAACGACGGCCTGTGGGACTGGGACATCGTGGGCGACAAGACCTACTTCGCCCCGCGCTTTGCCGAAATCCTCGGCATCCCGCCCAGCGCCGTGCTCGACGACAGCCACGCCCTCTACGCCCGCCTGCACCCGGAAGACCGCGAAGCCTTCCGCCTGCGCATGATCGCCCACCTCAAGCGCGAATCAACCCAGCTCACCATCGAGCACCGCATCCTTCACGCCGACGGCAGCTACCGCTGGATCCTCACCTGCGGCATGGCCGTCCACGATCCCCACACCGGTCGCGCCGTGCGGATGGCCGGCTCGATCAGCGACATCCACCTGCGCAAGCGCGTCGAAGACCAGCTCCTCTACGACGCCCTCCACGACGGCCTCACCGGCCTCGCCAACCGCGCCCTGTTCGCCGAACACCTGCAGAACACCCTGCGCCACGCCGACCGGGTCACCGGCAGCCTGTTTGCGGTGCTGCACATCAACATCGAACGCTTCCACGTCGTCAACGACAGCCTCGGCTACTCCGCCGGCGACGACCTCCTGCGCCTCGTGGCCGCCCGCATCCGCGCCCTCGCCCGCCCGGGCGACGTGGTCGGCCGGGTCGGTGGCGATCAATTCGCGGTGCTCCTCAACGACATCGCCGACGCCAGCGAAGCCATCCGTTTCTCCGAAAACCTGCAGACCCACCTCGCCGAGAGCGCCGAGCTCAACGGCCACATCCTCTATCCGAAGACGCGCATCGGCGTGGCGCTGGGCAGCGGCGGCTTCCAGAATGCCGAAGACCTCATGCGCGACGCCGACAACGCCATGCAGCGCTCCCGCCGCAGCGCCGACAACACCATCACCGTGTTCCAGTCGGCCATGCACCAGCAGGTCATGCGCGATCTTCAGCTCGAATCCCAGCTCCGCGCCGCCCTGCGCGACCACCAGCTGGTCGCCCACTTCCAGCCCATCGTCGATCTCAAGACCCGCCAGGCCACCGGCTTCGAAGCCCTGGTCCGCTGGCCCCAGGCCAGCGCCCGGCGGATCGGCCCCGACGTCTTCATCCCGGTCGCCGAATCCCTCGATCTCGTCCACGAGCTCGGCATGCAGATGCTCGACCAGAGCTGCGCGCGGCTCAAATCCTGGCGCGAGCGGGGCCTCGCCGACGAAAACCTCTCCATCAGCGTCAACCTCTCGGCCCGCCAGCTCATGCAGGTGGACCTCGCCGATCAGGTCGTCGCCTGCATCGAACGCCACGGCCTGCCGCCCAGCACCCTCAAACTCGAGATCACCGAAAGCACCCTCGTCACCCGCAAGGAACTCGCCATCAGCCAGCTCGGCAAGCTGCGCGCCAAGGGCCTCAAGATCCTCATCGACGACTTCGGCACCGGCTACTCGTCCCTCAGCTACCTGCACTCGATCCCCTGCGACACCATCAAGCTCGACGGCTCCTTCATCCGCGAGATCGAGCGCGACACCCGCCTGCGCGCCATCGTCGGTGCCACCATCCACCTCGCCCACGAACTGGGCATGCAGGTGGTGGCCGAGTGCATCGAGACCCAGGCCCAGGCCAACATCCTCAGCGAACTCGCCTGCGACTACGGCCAGGGCTACCTCTTCGCCCCCGCCGAACCCGAAGACCAGGCCGCCCGCTGGCTCACCACGCAACACATCCCCACCGGAGTCTAGGATGGACAGCTTCCAGAACGCTCCAGCCCTGCAACCCCGACGCCGCCGGAACCTCCGGCCGCTGCTGGCGGCCATCCTTCTCAGCCTGACCGGCGGCGCATCCGCTGCCGACGAACCGCCGCGCTTCGCCCTGTCCGGATTCGGCACCTTCGGGCTCACCCGCAGCGACAAGGACAACTACCGCTTCCACAGCAGCAGCACCCAGCCCAGCACCATGCCGGGCCAGAACTTCGACCCGTCCACCGACAGCGTCCTCGGCGTGCAGGGCACGGCCCGCCTGTCCGACAAGTTCGACCTCACGGTCCAGGCCGTCTCGCGGCAGGCCGCCGGCTACGACTACACGCCCCACATCACCTGGGCCTACCTGCACTACCGCCCCACGCCAGCCCTCTCCCTGCGGGCTGGCCGCACCACCACCCCGTTCTTCATGTTCTCCGACTCCCTGAACGTGAATTACGCCACCCCGTGGCTCCGCCCGCCGGCCGAGGTCTACAGCCTCAACCCCTTCTCCGATCTCGACGGCGTCGATGCGATCTACCGCGCACCGCTGGGCCAGATGGACCTGGAGATCCAGGGCCTCGTCGGTCAGAGCGCCGTACTCACCCGCTCCGCCTCTGGTCGCCTGCGCAACGCCCGCGCCCTGCGCGTCGGCCTGGCCGGCACCGGCTTCAGCGCCCAGGCCGGCTACACCCGCACCGATCTGCACCTCAACTGGACCGACGGCTTCCACCAGGCCCTGCGCCGCCAGCTCATCGCCGCCGGCGAAGCCGATGCCGCCGACGAGCTCTCCGGCACCCACGCCAGTGCCGAATTCTTCTCCGCCGGCTTCCAGTGGGAAAAGAACAACTGGATCACCATCGCCGAGTTCGCCAAGCGCAAGGTCGACCGCTACATCTCCACCGCCCACGGCTGGTATCTCACCGTCGGCCACCGCATCGACGCCTTCACGCCCTACGTCACCTACGCCAACCAGAACCAGGACACCCCCGCCTTCTGCACGCCCGTGCCGGCCATCCACGCCCCGCTGGTCGGCATCTACAACAACTCCCGCAACACCGCCCAGCACACCCTCGCCTTCGGCACCCGCTGGGACGTGGCCCGCAGCATCGCCCTCAAGGGCCAGATCGAACGCATCACCCCGGCGCCGCAAAGCCGCGGCCTGTTCCCCTCGGACACCCTGGCGGACTACCTCCGGCCCACCACGCCGGTCCATGTCCTGAGCCTGTCGGTGGACTTCGTCTTCTGAAGGCCGCCCGACCATGTCACCCATGCGCCTGATCCGACTCCTCGCCCTTGCCGCCGCGCTGCTGCCCGTAGCCGCCCAGGCCGAGATCGTCATCGTCACCAGCCAGCGCAGCGGTGCGATCGAGCTCAGCCGCGAACAGGCCGAAAAGCTCTACCTCGGTCGGGCCACCACCCTCATCGACGGCACCCCGGTCAAGCTGGTCGATCTGCCCAACGGCGCGACCCGCGACGACTTCTACCTCAAGCTCACCAACAAGAACCCCGCCCAGATCGTCGCCTACCGATCCCGGCTGGTCTTCAACGGCCGGGCCACCCCGCCCATCGAAGCCGACAACGTCGGCGAAGCCCGCCAGTGGCTCACCGAAACGCCCAACCTCATCGGCTACCTCGAACGCACCGACATCACCAGCGGAATGCGCGTCCTCCTGCGCCTGCCCTGAACCCTCACGCAACCCGCCACGCCGGACGCGTCAGCATTTCACGGACGGGTCTGTGAACTTGCGTCAGCAAACCCCCGATGCGGAGGAATCTTGCAAACGCAATCCGGCCAGCCGCCTAAAATCCCCGGAACCCACTTCTCGCCAGCAACACATGACCACCAGCAACACCAACCCGCAGCACCCTTATAGCCGTCCGCGCCCGCTTTCCGCGGTGCAGACCGTCCTCTGGCTGATCGCCGGCATCGCCGGCATGTTCGCCCTCGTCTCGACGATCTTCGCCATCAAGCTCGGCCTCGAAGGCAATCTGCCGTTCTCCGATGCGCAGCAACCCGCCACCCAGGTGCCGGCCTCTGCCGCCCCCACGCCGCCGGTCACCACCAGCAGCGCGCCGGCGATCCGCAGCGCCCAGGCCACCACGCCGGGCGCCACCTTCGTCTCCGGCGCCGAAAACATCCTGCCGGCCGAAGTCTCCCACCTGGCCAGGAACAGCAGCGCCCTCGACACCCCGCCTGCCAGCAACGACACCCTGCGCACGCCGCCGATCACCGCCGCGCCCACGCCCGTGGCCAGCGCTCCCGCCGCGCCCCCGGCACCCGCGACCACCGCACCGCCTGCCGCCAACCCGACCGTCCCGGCCGCAGCGCCCAAGCCCGCGACCCCCGCCGCGCCCGCCGCCAGCGACACCATCCAGACCACCCTCCAGGCCTGGGCAAGCGCCTGGTCCGCCAAGAATGTCGACGCCTACCTCGCCCACTACGCCACCAGCTTCAAGCCGGCCGGCGACCTCGACCGCAGCGCCTGGGCCGAGCAGCGGCGCCAGCGCATCGCACGCCCCGGCGACATCGCCGTGAAGCTCGACGCCATCGACATCCGCGTCGATGGCGACAAGGCCAGCGCCCGCTTCATCCAGCATTACCGCTCCGGCAATCTCAAGCTCACCGAGCCCAAGACCATCGAGCTGGCCCGCAGCGGCAGCGCCTGGCAGATCGTTCAGGAACGCATAGGCCACTGACGCAAAACGCAAAACCGTTTGACTCAAGGACCGGAAACCGATAAACTTCCGCGTTTCCTGAAAACCATCACTCGGAGTACATCCATGTACGCGGTCATAAAAACCGGCGGTAAGCAGTACCGTGTCACCGTCGGCGAAAAACTCAAAGTAGAACAGATACCGGCTGACGTGGACTCGCAGATCACCATCGACCAGGTCTTCATGGTCGGCGAAGGCGAGTCGGTCAAGATCGGCACCCCCGTGGTTGCCGGCGCCACCGTCACGGCCACCGTGGTTTCCCACGGCCGTCACGACAAGGTCAAGATCTTCAAGATGCGTCGTCGCAAGCACTACCAGAAGCATCAGGGTCACCGTCAGAACTACACCGAGCTTCGCATCGAAGCCATCACTGCCTAAGGAGTAACCCACATGGCACACAAAAAGGCTGGCGGCAGTTCCCGTAACGGTCGCGACTCAGAAAGCAAACGCCTTGGCGTCAAGCGCTACGGCGGTCAATTCGTCCTCGCCGGCAACATCATCGTTCGCCAGCGTGGCACCGAATACCACCCAGGCGAAAACGTCGGCATCGGCAAGGATCACACCCTGTTCGCGCTGACCGAAGGCACCGTGCAGTTCACCGTCAAGGGCGCCAACAAGCGTCGCACCGTGAGCATCGTCGCCGCCGCTGAATAAGCGCCGACAGCAGGTTGCCAAAGCCCTATCCAACGATAGGGCTTTTTTTCTTTCGGGGGCCCGAATCCCCCAACACCGGAAGCACCCATGAAATTTTTCGACGAAGCCCGAATTGAAGTCATCGCCGGGGACGGCGGGAACGGCGCCGCCACTTTCCGCCGCGAAAAATACATCCCCATGGGCGGCCCGGATGGTGGCGACGGCGGCAAGGGCGGCGACGTCTATGCCGTCGGCGACCGCAACCTCAACACCCTGATCGATTTCCGCTACAAGCGCACCTTCCTCGCAGAACGCGGCGAGAACGGCCGTGGCGCCGACTGCTACGGCAAGGGTGGCAACGACATCGAACTGCGCATGCCCGTCGGCACCATCGTTTCGCTCCAGGAAACCGGCGAGATCATCGCCGACCTGGACCACGACGGCAAACGCGTCCTGATCGCCAAGGGCGGTCGCGGCGGCCTGGGCAACCTGCACTTCAAGACCAGCACCAACCGCGCCCCGCGCAAGAAGACCATGGGCCAGGAAGGCGAGCGCAAGAGCCTCAACCTCGAGCTCAAGGTGCTGGCCGACGTCGGCCTGCTGGGCATGCCCAACGCCGGCAAATCCACCTTCATCCGCGCGGTCTCGTCCGCCAAGCCGAAGGTCGCCGACTACCCCTTCACCACCCTCGCCCCCAATCTGGGCGTGGTGCGCACCTCCGAAAACCGCAGCTTCGTGATCGCCGACATCCCCGGCCTGATCGAAGGCGCGGCCGACGGTGCGGGCCTCGGCCACCAGTTCCTGCGCCACCTGCAGCGCACCCACATCCTGCTGCACATCGTCGATCTCGCCCCCTTTGACCCCGAGGCCGATCCGGTCCACGACGCCCATGCGATCGTCGAAGAGCTGCGCAAGTACGACGAAAGCCTCTACCAGAAGCGCCGCTGGCTGGTCCTCAACAAGCTCGACCTGATCCCCGACGAGGACGAACGCAAGGAACGCATCGCCGCCTTCCTCGACGCCTACGGCCCCATCGAGCGCCATTTCGAAGTCTCGGCCATCAGCCGCCAGGGCTGTCAGGAAGTCGTCTTCGCGATCCAGGATCTCCTCGACGAAGAGAAGGCTGCGGCCCAGGCCGCCGCCGACGCCGCCGCCCTCGAAGCAGCCGCAACCCCTGACTTCGAAGCAGCAGACGACGACATCCCCACCGATGACGCCGACGACGAAGATTACGAAGACGAAGACGACGATGAGAACCGCAATCCGTAACGCCCGCCGGCTGGTCGCCAAGGTCGGCAGCGCCCTCGTCACCAACAACGGCGAAGGCCTCGCCGTCGACGCCCTCGCCGACTGGGCGCGGCAGATCGCCGGCCTGCGCGCCGAAGGCCGCGAAGTGGTGCTGGTCTCCTCCGGCGCCATCGCCGCCGGCATGCAGCGCCTCGGCTGGACCAGCCGCCCGCAGGAGATGCACCAGCTCCAGGCAGCCGCCGCTGTCGGCCAGATGGGCCTCGCCCAAGCCTACGAAAGCGTCTTCGCCGCCAACGGCCTGCACACCGCCCAGATCCTGCTGACCCATGCCGACCTGGCCGACCGCACCCGCTACCTCAACGCCCGCTCGACCCTCGTCACCCTGCTCGAGCTGGGCGTCATCCCGATCATCAACGAGAACGACACCGTCGTCACCGACGAGATCAAGTTCGGCGACAACGACACCCTCGGCGCCCTCGTCGCCAACCTGATCGACGCCGACGCGCTGGTCATCCTCACCGACCAGCAGGGGCTGTACACCGCCGATCCCCGCAAGGATCCGTCCGCGACGCTGATCAGCGAGGAGCGCGCCGAGAACACCGCCCTGGAAGCCATGGCCGGCGGTGCCGGCTCCGGCATCAGCAAGGGCGGCATGATCACCAAGGTGCGTGCAGCCCAACGCGCAGCGCGCAGTGGCGCCCACACCTGCATCGCCAGCGGTCGCGAGCCGGACGCACTCCTGCGCGTCGCCCGGGGCGAGCAGCTCGGCACCCTGCTCTACGCCACCAGCACCCCGCTCGCCGCCCGCAAGCAGTGGCTCGCCGACCACCTTCAACTGGCCGGCAGCCTGACGCTCGACGACGGCGCGATCGAAGCCCTGAAGTCCGGCAAGAGCCTCCTGCCCATCGGCGTGATCGCCGCGGATGGCGACTTCACCCGAGGGGCGGTCGTCGCATGCCGCACCCGCGACGGCAGGGAGATCGCCCGCGGCCTGGTGAACTACGCAGCCAACGACACCCGCCGAATCGTCCGCCACGGCTCGGGCGAGATCGAGTCATTGCTGGGATTCATCGAAGAGCCCGAACTCATCCACCGGGACAATCTGATCCTGATCGGGTGAGATCGACTCAAGCCCCAAATGAAAAGGCCACCTCCGGGTGGCCTTTTCATTTGGGGTGACGCACTCGTCACGACAGGCAGGCAACTGTCGGCATCACGTCACATCCAGCAGCCCTCGTGAACGAAAAAACGGGCACCCGAAGGTGCCCGTTGATTTCTGACTCAGACGAAGTCTGAATTAGAAGGAGTGACGCAGGCCCAGCTGAACACCCTGAATGGTCGCACCGCCGGTGGCGCCGCCATTGTAGGTGGAATTCACGCCAACAGCGTTGATGCCGAAGTCGTAAGAGGCCTTGTCGTCGTTGTTCAGGTGAGCGTAAACAGCCTTCAGCATGGTGCGCTTGGACAGGCTGTGCTCGTAGCCAACTTCGAACAGCTTGGCACCGGAGTCCTTGGAGGAGGAGCCGTTGACCTTCAGGTCACGAGCGAAGTAAGCCTGAGCCAGCAGCTTGCCAGCCGGGGTCACGTTGAAGGTGCCGCCCAGACCAAAGACGTTCTGGGTAACGGTGTTGCCACCGAAGTGGTCAGCACGAGCGCGATCAAACACGGCGCGGACGGAAGCCATACCGAAGTCATACACACCACCAACGCGGAAGTCGCTGACGTCGGTGTTGGCTTCGTTACCCAGGGAAACGGCATTGTAGGTGACAGCAGCCATGGCCGGGCCATTGGCGTACTTCAGACCAACGTCGTAGCCCTTGGTGTTGGACGGGTTGTAGGCAGTGCCGAAACCGTTGTTGTTGAAGGTCTTGTTTTCGTTGGCGACGTAAGCAGCGGTCACGTTCAGGCCAGCGAAGGTCGGGGAGACGTACGCAATGGCGTTCTTCCAACGGGTGTCGAAGATCGACGTGCAGGTGGTGTTGCGGTCACAATTGGCATTGCCAGCCGCGGTGTAGCTGCCGCTGGTGGTGTTGGTGGTGCCCAGCAGGTTGTTGCCCAGCTTGCCGAGCAGCGCGGCGTTGGAGCCGATGCTGGTGGCGCCGGCGTTGACGTCAACAGCGCCGCCCAGAGCACGGGTCGGGCCAGTCAGGTTACCGAGAACCACGGTACCGAAGCCGCCGGCCAGGCCAACGAAGCTGTCACGGGAGGCGCTGAAGCCGCCACCGTTTTCAAAGCTGATACCGCTTTCGTACTGGAACACGGCGGTCAGGCCGTTGCCCAGGGACTCAGCACCCTTGAAACCGATCAGGGACGAGTTGGTGGAAACGCGGGTGGTGTTGCCCAGTTCGCTGACGGCGTTGGAGGTACGAACAACGTCGAAGGAAGCGTCGGCCACGCCGTAGACGGTAACGTTGGCTTGAGCGAAGGCGCCGGTGGAAGCCAGGCCAGCAACGGCCAGAGCGATCAGTTTCTTTTGCATATGATTCTCCTCTTGATTGAAGACTGGCACGCGCCGCTTTCGCGGGGCCGACCAATTTCACCTCTCTAACGAGAAGTTGGACTGCATTGTCTGTGCGAAGGGAAGCCCAGGGCAAGGACAGCGTTGTTTTTTGGATGCGCCCGCCGGGTGGACTGTTGCAAGTTCGCAACAAGACAAGGCGACACCGGCGCGGGGGTACTCAAGCGACAACGGACGGCCGGAATAATGGGCGTCGAAGCGCCTGCCCAGGTTGGCAACCGGGCCTTCCATTCACCTGAAAAGCCACGAAGGACGCCACCCTGACGGCCACTGAAGCCACCTCCGTGGCCCATGGAAAACTGGACGCCACCCGCTATCCCCGCTCAGCCTGCATCACCACGCCAATCCACAACGGTTGATCTGCGTCCCCAAAAAGCAACGCCCTGCGTGAGCAGGGCGTTGTTGCCGAGTGCGCAGAAGAGATGCCGGGGCGTTCTCTTCCAGCCGACCCGCGGCAGCCTTACTTCTGGCTGAGCACCCAGGCCACGAGGGTCTTGGCGTCAGCCGCGCTGACTTGCGGGTTGGGGGGCATCGGAACCTGGCCCCAGGCACCAACGCCACCCTTCTGGACCTTCTCGATCAGCTTGGCTTCAGCGGACTTGTCACCCTTGTACTTGGCGGCCACGTCCTTGTAAGCCGGGCCGACGAGCTTCTTGTCGACGGCGTGGCAGGCGAGACAGTTCTTGGCCTTGGCCAGATCGGCGCCGGCGTCGGCGAAGGCTGCGGTGGAACCCATCAGGCCAGCGATGGCGGCAACAGCAACGAGTTTTTTCATTGTGATCCTCTCAAGTGGTGATGCAGGGAAATATTAGCGGAGTCTAAACCCAGCCCGGGCGTTTGCCAATGCGACCCGAAATCGCACCGTCCGTTGAAAACGGTAGCATGCCGACAACGCGCGGCAGCCCGGGCGCGTTGACGTCCGCAGGCTAGAACGCAATGGCCACCGCAAACTGCAGCCGCACCCGGTGGTCGCTCTGACCGTAGGCCAGGTCGACGGCGATCGGGCCGGCGGGGCTCTTCCAGCGTGGCCCGAAGCCATAGCCGACATTCATCTTGAAGAGCTTGCGCTCGTCGTTGGCGTTGCCGGCATCGACAAAGGTGGCAATGCCCCAGTCGCCCCAGCCCCAATGGACGTATTCGGCGCTGGTCACGGCAAGGTAGCGGCCGCCGACGGTGGCGTTGCCGTCCTGCACGCCTAGACTCTGGTAGGCATAGCCCCGCACGGTCTGAGCGCCGCCGGTGCGGAAGAGGAAATCCTGGGGAACCCCCTCGCGGGATTGCGCCGCGGTGATGCCGCCTTCCGCGCGCACGATCACCACATCGCGCCCGAAGGCCGGGATGAAGCGCTGGTAGCGCCCGTAGAAGCGGGCAAAGTTGCGGTCGGACATCAGCGCCTGGGACGCGCCGCCGACCTGCACATTGAACACATGACCCCGACGGGGATCGAGGACGCTATCGACGTTGCGATGGGTCCACGACCAGTTTGCGGTCAGCGCGCCCCTGCTGGTGCGCAGGCTGCCTTCGGGGATCAGCACTTCGTGCTGGTAGTTGAGGGAAAAGCGATTCTCGATCTTGCCCCGCGGAATGGTGCGAACGACACCAATCGACTGCCGGCGGGTCTGCAGACCGGCGATGTTGGTGTGCTCGGCCAGCGCGCCAACGCTGTCCAGGTAGCCATCCAGGGTCGGCGGCAGGAACACGTCCATGTAACCCAGCTGCCGGCGCTGCTCGATCCGCAGGCCACTCACGAGGTTGTAAGGCTCGCCAAGGAAATGGGCATCCCGGTAGCTGGTCTCGACCCGGTAGCCGGTATTGCTGCTCACACCCACACCAAACCCGAGCCGCCGCGGCTTGGCCTCGATGACCTGCACGCGGACAGGCGCCGCGCCAGGGGTTTCGCTGTGGCGATCGATGTCGGCGACCACCGAGGCGAAGTAGCTGGTGTTCTGGAGCGCGGTCTGGAAAAGCAGCAGGCGTTCCTGGCTGTAGGGCTCGCCAGCCTTGGGTGGGCGATAACGCTCGATGAGGGACTGGTCGTAATCCACCAGCCCGGTCACCTCCAGCGGACCGAAACGGAAGGCCGGCCCGGAATCCACCTGCACGGTCAGCACGGCTTCGGCGGAGACCGGATCGATCACCGCCTCGCTGTCGGTGATCGTTGCCGCGGCGTAGTCGCGGGTACTGATGGCGTCGAGCAGCCGCTGCTTTGCGGTGCTCCAGTCGGCCTGACGGAATGGCTGCCCCACCGGCAGATCCCAGCGGGCCTTGATGGCGGCGAGCCTTGCGACCCGGTCACCCTCGTCGCGGGCCAGATCCCCGGTGACGCCGATCTCGACGCGGGCGATCCGGGTTCGCTGCCCCGGCTTGACGACGATCCGGTATCCGCCGTCCGACCCAGCTTCACCTTCGATGCCGGGCGAGAAATAGCCCTCGGTGGCGAGGATGTCGCCGATTTCCTTGCGGGCCCGGCGCAGCAGCGCCACCCGCCCGCCTTCGTCGAGTGCGCCATCGGCGCTGCGGTCGAGGAAATCCAGATGCCTGACGAGCAGGGTTTTCAGCTCGTCGGGCGCCACCAGCGTCACCCTGCCTTCTGCCGCGTGCGCACCGACCGGCGCAAGGGCGATCAGTACGCAAAGCAGACGAAGGACAAGGACATGAAACGGCACGGGGCGGATTCTAGCAGGCACCCGCCCCCGCCCGGCTGGACGGGGTGTGCCGGGCTGCACTGAAGGTGATCAGCCTTCGAGGTGGTAGCGGGTGACGCGCTCGACTTCGTTCTTCGAGCCGAGCACCACCGGTACGCGCTGGTGGAGCTGATTCGGCTGGATGTCTAGGATGCGCTCACGGCCGGTGGTGGCGGCGCCGCCAGCGGCTTCGACGATCATCGCCATCGGATTGGCTTCGTACATCAGGCGCAGCTTGCCGCCCTTGTCCTTCATCTTGCTGTCGAGCGGATACATGAAGATGCCGCCACGGGTGAGGATACGATGCACGTCAGCCACCATCGAGGCCACCCAGCGCATGTTGAAGTCGCGCTCGCGGGGGCCTTCCTTGCCGGCTTGCAGCTCGGCCACGTAACGCTGGACAGGCGGCTCCCAGAAACGCTGGTTGGACGCGTTGATGGCGTATTCCTTGGTGTCTTCGGGAATCGTCATGAACGGATGGGTGTAGATGAAGCTGCCCATCTCGCGATCCAGGGTGAAGCCGTGCACGCCGTCGCCCACCGTGAGGACGAGCTGGGTGGACGGGCCATATACCGAATAACCCGCCGCCACCTGGGCCGTGCCCGGCTGCATGAAGTCGGCTTCGGTAGCCGCTGCGCTGCCTTCCGGGCAGCGGAGCACCGAGAAGATGGTGCCGACGGAGATGTTCACGTCGATGTTGGACGAGCCGTCCAGCGGATCGAACAGCAGCAGGAAACCGCCCTTCGGGTAGTCGCTGGGAATCGGGCGGATCTCCTCGACTTCCTCGGAGGCCATCGCCGCGAGGTGGCCACCCCATTCGTTGGCCTGGATCAGGATGTCGTTGGCGATGACATCGAGCTTCTTCTGGGCCTCGCCCTGCACGTTGTCGCTGCCAGCCTCGCCCAGAACACCGGCAAGGGCGCCCTTGGAAACATTGACGGCAATGGCCTTGACCGCACGGGCGACGACTTCCATCAGCAGGCGCAGATCGGCGCCCATCAGGCCTTTGCGCTGTTGCTCGATCAGGAATTGGGTGAGCGTGACTCGACGCATGACTCGGATCTCCGGAATAACCAGTAAAAGTAGAGATTATCGCCCGGATCAGGGCCTTCCGTCGTTTATGATTGCGGATCGATTTTTTGCAGCGGGCCACCGCCCCTCGAGAAGCACTCTTCGCAAGTCATCATGGAAGTCTTGGTCATAGGCGCCGGCCTCGCCGGCGTCACGAGCGCCTGGTACCTCGCCCAGGCCGGATGTCGCGTCACCGTCATCGATCGCCGGCCCAGCCCGGGCATGGAAACCAGTTTCGCCAATGGCGGGCAGATCTCGGTCAGCCACCCCGAACCCTGGGCCAATCCGGCGGCGCCGGCCACCGTACTGCGCTGGCTCGGCCGCAGCGACGCCCCGCTGCTGTTCCGCTGGCGGGCCGATGCCGCCCAGTGGCGCTGGGCCTTCTCCTTCCTGCGCGAATGCCTGCCCGGTCGCACGGCCCGCAACACCGCGGCCATCGCCAACCTGGCCGTTTACAGCCGCAATGAGCTGCGGGCGCTGCGCGAAGCGACGGGCATCGAATACGAAGCCGGCACCGGCGGCATCCTGCACCTGTTCGAAACCCGGCGGGAGCTTGCCCACCTGCCCGCCAAGCTTCACCAACTCGAAAAGCTCGGCATCCACGGCAGGATTCTCGACCCCGACGAAGCGATCTGCGTCGAACCCGCGCTGGCGGGGCTGCGTCCGCGCCTGGCCGGCGTCCTGCATGGTCTCGACGACGAGACCGGCAACGCGCACCTCTTCTGCACCGAACTGGCAAAGCGGGCCGAAGCAGCCGGCGTGCGCTTCTGCCTGAACAGCATTCTTCAGTCGTTCGACACCATCAACGGCAGGATCACCGGCGTGCGCGTGCTGGACAGCGCCCGTCGGGCGGGCGTGCTGCGGGCCGACGCCGTCGTGCTGGCTGCTGGCAGCTATAGCCCGGAGATTGCCCGGCCACTGGGCATCCGACTGCCGATCTACCCGGTCAAGGGCTATTCGATCACGGCGCCCATCCTCGATCCCGACCGGGCGCCACGCCTCAGCCTGACCGACGAGTCCCGCCGCATCGTGTGTTCGAGGCTGGGCAATCACCTGCGGGTGGCGGGAACGGCAGAACTCAATGGCTACAACCTGGAGCCGAACCCCGCCCGCAGCGCGGCCATCGTGAAATGGATTGAAGACCACCTGCCCGGCGCCGCCGATCTCGGCCAGGCTGAACACTGGTGCGGCCTGCGCCCGGCAACGCCGAGCAACGTGCCCCTGATCGGGCGGACGCGGGTGGATAACCTGTTCCTCAACACCGGCCACGGCACCCTGGGCTGGACGCTGGCCTGCGGCTCGGGCCAGGCA
This sequence comes from Zoogloea oryzae, assembly GCF_030161255.1. Classification (NCBI taxonomy): domain Bacteria; kingdom Pseudomonadati; phylum Pseudomonadota; class Betaproteobacteria; order Rhodocyclales; family Zoogloeaceae; genus Zoogloea; species Zoogloea oryzae. The sequence goes on along the minus strand of NZ_BSPX01000025.1, from coordinate 11,868 downwards.
CTCAGCGACATCGTCACCGGCCGGCAGCCCCGACCCGACTTTCCGTTTCTGCTGGACAAGGGCCGCTGAGGCCCGGGGCCCGACGGAATCAGACCTCGGCGGTCTCCTCGAACAGGGCGCGATAGACGAAGGCCGAGAGCACGACCTGCTCGGAATAGGGAATGTCGCCAAACTGAACGCCGTGCGTCACCTGGGGAACTTCGCCCTCGGCGACCGCAGTGGCATGCACAGAACGGAGCACGGCCGGTACGGTGAGATATTCCTCCACATCACTCACCGTCACCCGGAACTTGATCGAGATGTTGTCATCCTTGATCCCGACCGGCGTCTTGGCGGTGAGCATCGCGCCGCCGGTGCTCAGATCCACCAACGACGCAGCGTGGGCGCGACCATCCGAGCCGGTGACCGCGCAGATCAGATTGACCCGCGCCCGGGCCCCGCGACGGACCACCAGCCCGCGCACCTGGTTCGGATAGCTCAGATGAAGATGCGGAAACGGCACGTTGGCAACCTTGTAGATCGTCGTGCCAAAAGCGTAGACGCTCTTGCCGGAGAACATCCGGACGACAAAGGCCTGCCCTTCACGCATCAGCAGCACCTTGCCATCCACCGACGGCGTGGACACGATGATGCTCTTGCCCTTGAGATAGCCAATCAGCTTGACGTAGTAACGCGACTGCGCCGTGTCGCCCTGGGACTGGAGCTGGAGGGTGTCGCCGATATCGAGCCGTACGTCATCGAAGGCAAACGAACTTTCGCTCGGCTTGTCACCGCCACTTTCGGTGTTGAGCCTGGTCTCGCTGATCTGCAGCTTGCGGAACAAGCCACGCTCCATCAACGCCCTTTTCTGGGTTTCCGTCTCGACGACAACGCCGCGGGCAAGCAGCAGCTGTTTCCTGTCGTCGTATAGCGCCCAAGGAACCGGTTGCCCGATCTCCACTTCACCACTATTGACACGAACGAAAGACATCACCCACCTGCCATGTGAACACGAGTGAGCGACATATCGTCAGCAGGGCGCCACTACTTTAGGGGCAATTCGCCGGAGGAATGCAATTTCGGCAAATCGGCGGGCCCGCCGACGCGTTTCAGGAGCGCCGAAGACACATGAGAGAGTCCGGCTGCCTCCAGCTGTAACAGGAGCCGGGTCATCCGGCGCATGCGCCGGGCCGCCGTGGGTGCATCCTGCTCCGTTGCCAGGCTCTGGGCGAGGGTCCGGAGTTCGTTCAGGTCCGCCAGGGCCGGTGGAATATAGCCGGCGTTGCGGAGGATCCTGTTGGCCATCCGCGCCTCGGCGGGGACGAGGCAGTCATCCTCGAACACCAGCGGCCGCCCTTCACCGGGCAGCCCGGACAGCTCACCCCGGGCCAGCGCTGCGCGGATGCGCTCTTCGGCAAGGACGTCGAAGATGCTCATCGCCAGCCCCGCCAAACGCGAGGATCAGGCCGGCTGACCTTCAGCCGCCGCCGCGGCCTCTTCCGCCTTGGCGGGCGGCGTGCAGCAGGAGGACGAGCCATCCTCGCAGTCGGCCTGCGGCGGGTTGCGGATCTCGCCGGTTTCGGTATCGAAGCCGATGGACTCGATGTAGGACGACAAGGCGGCGTCCATCGTCGCCACGTGGTTGTCGAACCATACGGGCAGTTCACGGATCAGCTGGCGGCCGAGCGCTTCATCACCACGCTCCATGCGCTTGCGCACATCCTGACAGACGGCCAGCACACGGTCGTGCTCGGCCTTGTGACAGGCTGGGAAACCGATCTGCTCCATCCAGCGATTTTCCTGGTCGAAGTGTTCGACGGTGTGGGCGATGAACACGTCCATCTCGGCGAGCAGCTCGGCGCCCGAAACATTGAGCAGACGATTGTAGGCGTCGACGAATTCGACGTGGGTCTGATCCATCGGCGCCAGACCGAGAACGAGTTTTTCAGACCATTCCATGGCAGCCATGTCGGGAAACCTCAAAGCGTGGGTTAATGCGGATAAGGGGAGCTACTTTACGCCCGCGCGGACACGCGGCTCCCTGAGCAAGATCAAGCCGCCGGCGGCAGACCTTACTTGACGAGCTTCAGGTGGCTGCGGCCACCCTTCGGGGGCTCGGGCCGCTCATCAGTTGCGGACAGTTCAGGCGCCTCGCCGGACACGACGGATTCGGTCTCGGCTTCGAGCTCGGCGTCATGAGCGGGCACCCCGGCCACCTCGAAGGCCATGCCGTGGCCGTTCTCGCGGGCGTAGATCGCGGTCACGTTGTCGACCGGAACCGAGATGTTCTGCGCGATGCCGCCAAAACGCGCCTGAAAGGCGATCAGCTCGTTGCCGATCACGAGGCTCTGGGTGGCGTCGGGGCTGATGTTGAGGACGATCTGGCCATCCTGGACGAACTGCCGGGGCACCATCGTGTGCCGATCGACGGCCACCGAGATGTAGGGCGTCAGACCCTGATCGGCACACCACTGATAGATGGCACGGACCAGATAAGGCTTGGTGGAGATTTCACTCATGAGTCGAACTTTCCAGCCAGTTTAACCCTGACGAGCCGACCGACCGGTGGTCGCGGGAATTGCTTGAAGGACACTGCCTGATGGCGGTCGGAACGGGCACCAGAAAAGCATCGGGGCCGCAACGTCTGAAGCGGCCCCGGATCGGCAATCAGCGCCGCATCACCTTCTCCGACGGGGTCATCGCGTCGATGAAACCCTGGCGGCTGAAGATGCGCTCCGCATACTTCATCAGCGGTGCCGCAGAACGCGGCAGTTCGATGCCGTAGTGGTCCAGACGCCACAGCAGCGGTGCGATCGCCACGTCGAGCATCGAGAACTCTTCGCCCAGCAGGAACTTCTGCTTGGTGAACATGGGCGCCAGCTGGGTCAGCTGGTCGCGAACGTGAGCACGCTCCTTCTCGGCACCCTTGGGATTCTTTTCGAGGGCGTCGATGTGGGAAAACAGCTCAAGTTCAAAGGTATGCAGCAACTGACGGGCCCGGGCACGCATGATCGGGTCAGGCGGCATCAGCTGGGGATGCGGGAAACGCTCGTCGATGTACTCGTTGATGATGTTGGACTCGTAAAGCACGAGATCACGATCAACCAGCACAGGAACCCGGTTGTACGGGTTGATGACGGCGATGTCTTCCGGTTTGTTGAAGAGATCGACATCAATCACCTGGAAATCCATGCCCTTTTCAAAGAGCACGATACGACACCGGTGACTAAAAGGATCTGTCGTTCCGGAATACAAATTCATCATCGTTGTGTTACCCCACGGATACTCTGAATCACGCACCACGCGCCGGGCGCGTGGTGCGTCTTGCTCAGTTGCAGCAAGAGATTGCATCGGCTTGAATGCACCGGCCGATTAATGAATGTCCTTCCAGTAGTTCTTCTTCAGAAGATACGACAGGACAAAAAGAACACCAAGGAACGCGATGACGATCGAACCGATCGACTTGCGCGTTTCGGCCATCGGCTCACCCATCCAGGTCAGGAAGGAGACGAGGTCGGCAACGGACTTGTCGTAGTCTTCCTTGGACATGGTGCCGGGCTTGCCCTGCTCGAGATGGATCACTTTGGTCTTGCCGCCGTGACCGTCATCCTTTTCCTCGACCTTGGCAACCTGCTCACCCTGCAGTTCGTAGAGGACGTGCGGCATGCCGACGTTCTCGAAAACCACGTTGTTCCAGCCGGTCGGACGCTCGCTGTCACGGTAGAAACCGCGCAGGTAGGTGTACAGCCAGTCGGCGCCGCTGCCGAACTCGGAAGCGCGGGAGCGGGAGATCACGGTCAGATCCGGAGGCGCAGCACCGAACCAGACCTTGGCCTCGTCACGCTGCATCGCGATGCGCATCGGCTCGCCGATCTTGTCGGCGGTGAACATCAGGTTGTCCTTGATCATCTGTTCGGACAAACCGATCTGCTGCAGCCGGTTGTAGCGCATGTAGCTGGCGCCGTGGCAGTTCAGGCAGTAATTGACAAAGAGCTTGGCGCCGTTTTGCAGCGCAGCCGGCTCGGTGGAAACCGGAGCCTTGTCCAGGTGCAGTTCGGGGCCGCTGGCCAGCGCAAGCAGCGGTGCGAACAGAAGAGACGTCAAAAGTTTTTTCATGGCTTTCATTCTCATTAACCGGTCACACGATCAGGCTCGGGCTTGCACTTGTCCATCTTGGAGTACCACGGCATCAGCAGGAAGAAGCCGAAGTAGATCACCGAGCAGATCTGCGAAACGATGGTGCGGCCCGGGGTCGGGGGCAGCACGCCCAGGTAGCCGAGGATGAAGAAGGCGATGATGAAGACCGTCAGGATCAGCTTGAAGAGGCCGCCCTTGTAACGGATCGACTTCACCGGGCTGCGGTCGAGCCACGGCAGGAAAGCGATGATCACCACCGCGGCGCCCATGGCGACCACACCCCAGAACTTGGCGTCGATACCGAACAGCGGGTAGGTAACAGCACGCAGGATCGAGTAGAACGGGGTGAAGTACCAGACCGGCGCGATGTGCGGCGGGGTCTTCAGCGGGTCGGCCGGGATGAAGTTGTTGAACTCCAGGAAGTAGCCGCCGCCTTCAGGCGCGAAGAACACGATGAAGGAGAAGACGATCAGGAAGCCGACGACGCCAACGATGTCCTTCACGGTGTAGTACGGGTGGAAGGGGATGCCGTCCAGCGGGTGGCCGTCAGCGCCCTTCTTCTTCTTGATCTCGACGCCATCCGGGTTGTTGGAGCCGACTTCGTGCAGGGCAACGATGTGGGCAGCAACCAGGCCGATGAGGATCAGCGGCACGGCGATGACGTGGAAGGAGAAGAAGCGGTTCAGGGTCGCGTCGGACACCACGAAGTCGCCACGAATCACGACGGAGAGGTCGGGACCAATGACAGGGATCGCGGAGAACAGGTTCACGATCACCTGGGCGCCCCAGAAGGACATCTGACCCCAGGGCAGCAGGTAGCCCATGAAGGCTTCAGCCATCAGCGCCAGGAAGATCAGGGTGCCGAAGATCCAGATGAGCTCGCGGGGCTTGCGGTAGGAACCGTAGAGCAGGCCGCGGAACATGTGCAGATACACCACGATGAAGAACGCCGAAGCGCCGGTGGAGTGCATGTAGCGGATGATCCAGCCGCCCGGCACGTCGCGCATGATGTACTCGACGGAGGCGAAGGCCACCGGCACGCCGGAGGCGTTCAGGGAAGCGTCCGGCTTGTAGTGCATGACCAGGAAGATGCCGGTCACGATCTGGATCACCAGCACCAGCAGCGCCAGCGAGCCGAAGAAGTACCAGAAGTTGAAGTTCTTGGGCGCGTAGTACTCGGTCAGGTGGCCCTTGATGGTCGACGTCAGCGGGAAGCGCGCGTCGATCCAGTCCAAAACCGCTTGAGATTTGGTCGTCATCGTTTATGCCTTTCCGTCTTCGCCGATGATGATCTTGGCGTCGCTCAGATACTTGTGCGGCGGGATCTCGAGGTTGTCCGGCGCCGGCTTGCTCTTGTACACCCGGCCGGCCATGTCGAAGGTCGAACCGTGACAGGGGCACAGGAAGCCACCCGGCCAGTCGGCCGCGACACCGCTTTCGGCGCCGGTCTTGAACTTATCGGACGGCGAACAGCCCAAGTGCGTACAGATACCAACCGCCACCAGGATTTCCGGCTTGATGGAACGGGTTTCGTTCTGGGCATAAGCCGGCTGCATCGGCTTCTCGGATTTCGGATCGCTGACCTCGCTATCGGTCTTCTTCAGAGAATCCAGCATTTCCTTGGTCCGGTTGATGATCCAGACCGGCTTGCCGCGCCACTCGACGGTCATCATCTGACCGGGCTGCAGCTTGCTGATGTCCACCTCAACCGGAGCACCGGCTGCCTTGGCTCGTTCGGACGGCGTCAGGCTCGCGACAAACGGTACGGCGGCGGCTACTGCGCCCACGCCCCCCGCAGCCGACGTCACCAGCAACAGCTGGCGCCGACCCGCATCCACTTTTTGATCCACGCTCATGGCCCACTAACCTCAATAAAAGAGACTTCGAAGATCGCAATACGGAAAACCTGCGGAGTATAGCGAAATACCCGCCCTAAAAAAAGGGCCAGCCTGCTAAACCCGCGCCAGCATTGGAGATTATTCGGGTTTCGGGGCTAACCGGAGGGCATCCGGATCGAACTTTGCGCCCTTTCAGGCGCAATTTTTTTGGCGCCGCAGCAAGGGCTTGAAGGCCGTCGGGCATAATCGCGGCCGCCTCCTTGTTGCTGCCGGAACGCCATTTGATGCCCGCCCTGCCCCGCCGCCTCGCCCGCCGGATCCTCTTCGCCACCCTGCTCGGCGGTGCCCTGCCCGCCTTCGCGGACAACTGGCCCGCGGCACTGGACGCCAGCCTCGCCCGGGCCGGCGTTCCCCGCAGCGCAGCCGCGGTGCTGGTTCAGGACGTGGACGCCACGCCGCCGGTCATCGCCCAGCGCATCCAGGACCCGATGAACCCGGCCTCGGTGATGAAGCTGGTGACGAGCTTCGCAGCCCTCGACCGCCTCGGGCCGGCCTTCAGCTGGAAGACCCGCTTCGCCACCCGCGCCGACATTCGCCAGCAGACGCTCCATGGCGACCTCCACATCACCGGCGGCGGCGATCCGCGCCTGTCCCGCGAGCGACTGTGGCTGGCCCTGCGCGACCTTCGCGCCCAGGGCGTGCGGCGCATCGACGGCGACGTGATCACCGACCGCAGCTTCTTCCGCCTGCCGCCCCACGACCCGGGCATCTTCGACCAGCGTCCGCTGCGCCCCTACAACGCCGGCGCTGATGCGCTTTCCATCGACTACGGGGCGATCCGGGTGCGCGTCCAGCCCACCGCTGGCGGCGCCGGGGTGAGCAGCGATCCGCTGCCCGCCGGCCTCGCCATCGACAACCGGATCCGCCGCGGCCAGAACGGCAGCTGCGGCGATCCGACCAACACCCTCGTGGCCACCAAAGCCGAAGGCGCCAGCGGCGTCCGCCTGACGCTGGAAGGCGCGCTGCCCCAGGGCTGTACCGAGGCCTTCGACTGGAACCTCGCGCCGCTGCCGCCGGACCGCCTCTTCGAGGGCATGTTCCGGGCGATCTGGAAGGAGCTCGGCGGCGAGATCGGCGGGCGCTTCCGCGACGGGCGCACGCCGCCCGACGCCCGCCTGCTCGTCGAGACGGTCTCGCCGGCGCTGCCGGAAGTGCTGCGGGACATGAACAAGTGGTCGAACAACGTGATCGCCCGGGAGGTGCTCGCCACCCTCGGCGCGGTGAGCGAGCCGGGCGAGGATTCGGTGGCCGCGGGCGCGCGGGCGGCCCAGCGGAGCCTGGCCAGCAACGGCATCCCGACCGCCGGGCTGGTGATCGAGAACGGCGCAGGGCTTTCGCGGAACGAGCGGGTCACCGCCGCCACGCTCGGCCAGATGCTGCAGTCTGCGTGGCGCAGCCGGACGATGCCGGAGCTGATCTCGTCGCTCCCGGTGGCCGGCATCGACGGCACCGCGCGCAAACGGCTGGCCGGCAGCCCGGCGGCGGGCTCGGCCCACGTCAAGACGGGCGCTCTCGACGGCGTGCGCAGCATCGCCGGCTATGTGCTCGCCAACAGCGGCCGGCGCTACGTGGTGGTGCTGATCATCAACCACCCCAACGCCGGCGCGGCGCGGGAGGTGCAGGACGCGCTGATGGAGTGGGTCGCGGGCCTCTGATCAGCCCTGATAGGCGTGGCGCCGCAGGGCGTCGAAGGGGATGACTTCCAGCGCCGCCATGTGGGTGGATTCGAGGACCACCGGCGGCGCCATGCCCGCCTCCCAGGCCTCGCGCCAGCGCAGGGCGCACAGGCACCAGCGATCGCCGGGTTTGAGGCCGACGAAGCGGAACTCGGGCCGCGGCGTGGAGAGATCGTTGCCGCGCATCTTGCTGAAGGCCAGAAACTCGGCCGTCACCTTGACGCACACGTGATGGCGGCCGATGTCGTTGGGGTCGGCCTCGCAGCAGCCGGTGCGCATCCAGCCGGTGAGGGGCGCATAGCTACAGGCGAGCAGCGGCCCGCCGAGCACGTTGAGGGCGTCGCTGGGAGGAAGGTCGCTCAATCCGGATACCCCTGCGGGTTGCTGCTCTGCCAGCGCCAGGCGTCGGCGCACATCTCGTCGATGCCACGGGTGGCTTTCCAGCCAAGCTCCTGCTCGGCCAGCGTGGGCTCGGCATAGCACTGGGCCACGTCACCGGGGCGCCGGGCGACGATCTCGTAGGGCACCGGACGACCGCTGGCCTTCTCGAAGGCCTTGATCACGTCGATCACGCTGTAGCCCGCGCCCGTGCCGAGATTGACGGTGAGCACGCCCGGGCGCTCGGCCAGACGGCGCACCGCCGCCACATGGCCAACGGCCAGATCCACCACGTGGATGTAATCGCGCACGCCGGTGCCATCAGGCGTCGGGTAATCGCCGCCGAACACCCGCAGCTGCGGCAGGCGGCCGACGGCCACCTGGCTCACGTAGGGCATCAGGTTATTGGGCAGGCCATTGGGGTCTTCGCCGATACGACCGCTGGCGTGGGCGCCCACCGGGTTGAAGTAGCGCAGCAGGGCCACCCGCCATTCGGGATCGGCGGCGGCGAGATCGGACAGCACGAACTCCATCATCCACTTGGTGCGGCCGTAGGGATTGGTCGGGCCGGTGGGGAAATCCTCGCGGATCGGCACGCTGGCCGGGTCGCCATACACCGTGGCCGACGAGCTGAAGACCAGCGACTTGACGCCCGCTTCGGCCATCACCTCGGCCAGGGCCACCGTGCCGGCGATGTTGTTGTCGTAGTACATCAGCGGCTTGGCGACGGATTCGCCCACCGCCTTGAGGGCCGCAAAGTGGATCACCGAGTCGATGGCGTGGGCGGCGAAGATCTCGCGCAGGGCCGCCTTGTCGCGGATGTCGGCGCGGTGGAAGGCCGCCAGCTTGCGCCCGGCGATTTCCTCGACGCGGCGCAGGGCCTCGGGCTTGCTGTTGCTGAAATTGTCCACCACGACCACGTCGTAGCCGGCCGCGAGGAGTTCGACACAGGTGTGGGAGCCGATGTAGCCGGCGCCGCCGGTCACGAGGATGGTAGCCATTGAATCAGTCGCGATGAAGAGTGATCGGGAATGCCAGGATGATACCGCGGCAACGCCGTCGACTGGCCTGCCGGAAAGCGCTCAGACCGCGCCTTTTTCACGCAGGGCTGCAATTTCCTGCGGGGCGTAGCCGAGGCTGGCAAGGATCTCGTCGGTGTGCTCGCCGAGCTTCGGGCCGAGCCATTCGGTGCTGCCCGGCGTATCCGAGAGCTTGGGCACGATGCCGGGGATCTTCATGGGCTGGCCGCCGGGCAGATTGACCTGCTCGAACATGTCGCGGGCGATGAACTGAGCGTCCTTGAACATGTCGGCCACCGACAGCACCGCGCTGGCCGGCACCTGGGCGGCCTCCATCGCAGCGAGCACCGCATCGCCGTCGTGCTCGCGCACCCAGGCGTCGATGGCGGCGTAAAGCTCGTCGGCGCGGGCATCGCGGCCGGCGTTGTTGCCAAGGCTGGCGTCGTCGGCCAGATCGGAGCGGCCGATGGCGTTCATCAGCCGCTTGAAGATCGCGTCGCCGTTGCCGCCGATGATGATGTGGCGGCCGTCGCGGGTGGTATGGGTGTTCGACGGGGTGATGCCCGGCATCACGTTACCGGTGCGCTCGCGCACGAAGCCGGCCACGTCGAACTCCGGCACCATGCTCTCCATCATCGCAAACACGGCCTCGTAGAGCGCCACATCCACCACCTGCCCGGCGCCGCCGTTCACCTCGCGGTGGCGCAGCGCCATCAGCGCGCCGATGGCGGCCCACAGGGCGGCGATGGAATCGCCGATGGAGATGCCGGTGCGCACCGGCGGACGATCCGGAAAGCCGGTGATGTAGCGCAGCCCGCCCATGGATTCGCCGATGGCGCCAAAGCCGGGGCGATCCTTGTACGGCCCGGTCTGACCGAAGCCCGACAGGCGCACCATCACCAGCCCGGGGTTGGCGGCGGAGAGCACGTTCCAGCCCAGGCCGAGCTTCTCGAGCACGCCGGGGCGGAAGTTCTCGACCACGATGTCCGCCTCGGCGGCCAGCCTGCGCACCGCCGCCAAGCCGTCCGGGTCCTTGAGGTTGGCGGTAAAAGAACGCTTGTTGCGTGCCTGCACCGACCACCACAGGGACGTGCCCTCGTGCAGCTTGCGCCACTGGCGCAGCGGGTCGCCGCCATCGGGCGATTCGACCTTGATCACCTCGGCGCCGAACTCGGCCAGGATGCGGGTGCAGAACGGGCCGGCGATCAGCGTGCCGAGTTCCAGCACCTTGACGCCGGCGAGGGGTTTGGCCGGTTGGACCATCGTGGGACTCCCGAAGGGGACGAAATCAGAGGGCGCGGCGCTCCACCAGCGCCTGGGCGATGGTGCCGGTGTCGATGTGCTCCAGCTCGCCGCCGACCGGAATGCCCCGGGCGATGCGGCTCACCTTGATGCCGCGGCTGCGCAGCAACTCGGAGATCATGTGGGCGGTAGCTTCGCCCTCGTTGGTGAAGTTGGTGGCGAGGATCACCTCCTGCACCACACCATCACAGGCGCGGTGGAGGAACTTCTCCAGCCCCAGCTCCCGCGGGCCGATGCCGTCCAGCGGCGACAGCCGCCCCATCAGCACGTAGTAAAGGCCGTGGAAGCTGTGGGTCTGCTCCATCATCGCCAGATCGGCCGGCATCTCGACGACGCACAGCTGGCTGGCGTCGCGCTGAGGGTTGGCGCAGCGGGCGCAGATCTCGTCTTCGCAGAAGGTGTTGCAGCGGGCGCAGTGGCGCAGCACCTCGAGGGCATGCCCGAGGGCGGTGGCCAGCCGGGCCGCGCCACGCTGGTCGCGCTGCAGCAGGTGGTAGGCCATCCGCTGGGCAGACTTGGGCCCCACGCCCGGCAGGCAGCGCAGGGCTTCGATGAGGGCGTCGAGGCTGGAGGGTGCGCTCACGGCCGGTCAGAAGGGCATCTTGAAGCCCGGCGGAAGGTTGAGGCCCGCGGTGAAGCCGGACATCTTTTCCTGGGTGGTGGTTTCCACGCGGCGCACGGCGTCGTTCACCGCGGCGGCCAGCAGGTCTTCGAGCATTTCCTTGTCGTCCATCACCGACGGGTCGATGCTCACCCGGCGAACGTCGTACTTGCAGGTCATCTGGACCTTGACCATGCCGGCGCCGGACTGGCCTTCGACCTCGATGCCGCCGAGGCTGTCCTGCATCTTCTTCATGTTTTCCTGCATTTGCTGGGCCTGTTTCATCAGGCCGGCGATGCCGCCTTTCATCATGGTGACTTCTCCAGAGAGTTGAGTTCAGAGGGGTTTGACCGACGCTTCCTCGAGCGTCGCATCGAATCGTTCGATCAGTTCGCGAACAAAAGGATCCTGCTCCAGCGCCGCCACCGCCGCCGCATGGCGCTCGGCCTTCTCGGCCTGATTGCGCTGGGCGGGTGTTTCGGTGGCGATCTCGCCGACCTCGATGGCCACCCGCATGGGGCGGCCGAGATGGGCGCTCAGCGCGTCCTGCAGCTTTTCGGCGCCGCCCTTGTTGATCTGCAGCAGGTGGCGATGGGTGTGGGACAGGCGCAGCTTGAAGGTGTCGTCGGCCGTGCCCAGCAGCTCGCAGTGCTGGGCGAGTTCGCGGTTGAGGCCACCAAGGCCCAGCTCGTTGAGGAGACCGTGCCAATCGACGCTGCCGGACATCGCCGGCGCCGGACGGGCTGCGGGCGGGGCTGGCCTGGCGAGCTCGGGCTCAGGTTCCGGCTGGCGGATCACGGTGGGCTCCGGCTCCGGGGTGACGGCGACCGGCGGCGCTTCTCGGGGCGGCGCCGGCTGGGGTGCGGGGCGCGCCGGGG